>DASQID010000040.1:0-21126 GCA_035631775.1 Acidobacteriota bacterium | reverse complement strand
CCGGGCAAGCGAAGCGCAGCCCGGGGTTGGGATTGTCAAGAAAGATCAGAGCCCTGAAGGGGCGACAGATAACACATGGCATACAAAGGCCTTTCGCCCCTGCCGGGGCTCGATATTATGCAATATCCTATCCGGGGGCTTCCGCCCCCGGCATCTTGCTTGAGCCCCTCCGGGGCCCGACCTGACATGCGATTCATCGAGTTTCGCGACAGAAACTAGCCTAGCAAAGGGTGTCGGATCTCGAAGATTTCTTTTTGCGCACAATTGGCACCGTGGGTGACGGGTTCCGCAAGCAAACTGAGATTTTCAAGACCTGATACGTGAATTCACACGGTGCAGCTTAGCCGCAACCAAAGGCGCCAAGACAGGTTTTGCATGCTTGCCGAAGTGGCAAGGATTTGAAGGTTTGTATTACGCATGGATAAAGAGGAGAGGCTGCAGAAGATCATCGCCGCCGCCGGGATCACCTCTAGGAGAGCGGCCGAGGAATTGATCCGGCAGGGCAGGGTGACTGTGAACGGCCGTGTTGTTACGGAACTTGGCTCCAAGGCCATTGCCGGCCGGGACCACATCAAGGTTGACGGCAAGCTCATCCATGGCGTCCCACAGAAACTCTACATTCTCCTGAACAAGCCGCGCAAAGTCATATCGACGGTCTCCGACCCGCAAGGGAGAACCCGAGTCACCGATCTTGTTGCAGGCCACCCTAAGATCTATCCAGTCGGCCGGCTGGACTACAATACCGAGGGGTTGATATTGCTCACCAACGACGGTGAATTCGCCCGGATTGTCAGCAGTGCCGGAAAGCACCTCCCAAAGGTGTATCATGTAAAAGTACGCTCGGCGCCTGACGAGGCGGCGCTCGAAAGCCTGCGCGAGGGGATTCAATTGCGGGGTGGCTCTCGACTTGCGCGCTGCATCATCCGGCCGCTGAAGGAAGGGAACAACAGCTGGTTCGAAGTGACGCTCACGCAGGGAAGAAATCGGCAAATTCGGGAGATGTTTCAGGCAGTTGGGAACCCGGTCATGAAGTTGCGGCGCACGAGGATCGGCTTCCTCAGCGACCATGGCCTTGCGCCCGGACAATCGCGTCCGCTCGCGCGGACGGAAGTGGAACGGATTTTGAGGATTGGGAAAAGGGTGCACCGTGCGGGGAAGAAAATGACGGGACGTGACGTCCAATGAAGGGGAGGTGCACCATTGACCGTCGCTCCGTTACCTGGTATCTCTACTTTTTCGAACTCGAAGGCCCTGAAATTGTAGATTCAAAGCCCTGTTGATACGCCCAGGACGGAATCTCGATCGCGTGGAATTGGGCCCAGGATAGGACAAGTTCCGATGTTCACCGGGATCATCGAGGAGACGGGCAGGATTGAAGCGCTCCGATCCGGGAATCGGGGGACGGCCATTAGGATCGCCGCAGACTCCATCCCCTTGACTCTCACAATTGGGGACTCGATAGCGGTAAACGGCGTCTGTCTGACGACAACAGCTGTGGGCAATATCACTTTCGAATGCGATCTCTCTCCCGAGACACAACGGAGAACCAGCCTGTCGCGCGCCAGGGAAGGGACTCTGGTCAATCTCGAGAGGCCTCTGACGGTTGCTTCCCGGCTGGGTGGACACTTTGTGCTCGGTCACGTAGACGGGATGGGAGAATTGCTGTCATCCAAGCCTGCCGGCGACGGCGTAGAATTGGCCTTCAGTTTTCCCCGAGATCTGGACCGCTATCTGGTTTTCAAGGGCTCCATCGCCGTTGACGGGATCAGCCTGACTATCGCGTCGTTGGAAGAGACATCCTTCGTTGTTGCCGTTATCCCGCACACACTCCAAAACACGAATCTCAAGACCCTACGGATCGGGGACCACGTCAATCTCGAGGTCGACATACTGGGCAAGTATCTCGAACGCTTTTGTCACTTGGGACTGTTGGAAGGCAGGACCACCCCCGGACTCTCGATAGAGTACTTGAAGGAACAAGGCTATTAGGCATGCGTACAAAGGAAGAACCCCGTCCTCACCTTGTTTGCATTGTCGTTCCCATCCTTGCGTTCGTGTGCATCGCTGCCGACAAGGTCGTTCCCGAGTTCGGTAAGGACACCGTCCTGGTCTGGGATGTCAAAAACCGGGAGTTTTCCTCGAAGTTCGTAGTGCGAGTGGCTGAGTTTCTGCCGGACCGTTTTGTCGAATGGGAAGATGATACGACTCAGGGCACGATATTCATGCCAAGCCGCGCGGTGACAGATGCCCGGGCATTCGTGAGCGCCCGCCTTTTCGAGGGTGGGGTTGATACAAAGGGGAAGAACGCCACCACGTTGTGGCTAAGCCGAAGGGTATTCCGCGATCTCAAGGAGAAGAAACGAATCAAGCTGGCCCTGGATTCGATTGATTCATGGGTCACACTTGAGGGAACCGACAAGCTCAATCTCGAAGTCAACAGATCATCGATAGATCTTCCGGTTATCAAGGTAAAGGACGATCGCGGCGCGGAACGGTGGTTTCTAAACAACGAAGAGAATCCGCTGCTGGCAAAGCATATGGTTCGTGAGTTCACGCAGACCCTTACCAACATCACGACTGACCGGCCTAACACCCTGCGCTGGATCAAAGGGAAGAAGCTCACGAACCCACACTGAGCCTTGGCGCGACCTTACATTCACATTCTTAGTTTTGAGCGTTCGTGCTATTCGTGAAATTTGCGGCAGATTTTTCCCTTTCCAGGCCCGAAGCAATCGCCGAGCGCGTCATCTCAATCAACCGGTCCCTCTGATCCGCCGCCATGCTATCCGTAGGGATGGGATCGTGAAATATCACATCGATGATCCCAGGTCGAATTGCGTACTCTCCCGGTGGTTGGATGGTGCTGCTGTTGAGGATGGAAATGGGTACGATCGGGGTTCGTGCCCTCAAGGCCATCATGAACACGCCCTTCTTAAATTCACCCAGCTGTCCATTCCGGCTCCTCGTGCCTTCAGGGAATGCGATGAAGGAGTAGCCCTCTCCAAGCAGTTTGACACCGAGATCTATGCTGCTGCGTGCTTTCTGTGGGTCCGAGCGGTCAATCGGCACCATCTTTACCTGCCGCAACACCAAGGATAGAACAGGCAGCCGCATAACCTCCTTCTTGATAAGCGCCCTCCAGTCGCGAGGGATGGCATGTGCCAGCACAGGCGCATCGAAGTTGCCCTGGTGGTTGGAAAGGAATATGTAGGTTTGGCCGGGCAGTATCTTTTCCTTGCCGTAAACCCTCACCTTGACCCCGCACATCACGCCGGCGGCTCGAATGCAGAATCTAGCCAGATCGTAGATCAGTCTTGTGTTTTTTGACAGGAGTGCCCATGCTACCGCGATAGGCCCCATGACCAGGATAAAGGCCGCGACGAACGCGTATACGAGAGTTGCCCGTATCATGCCTGATTGATTACACAAGAAGATGCGCAGCCGCAACCAAAAAGCGCTGAGAACGTAGATGGCACTTCTTCAAGGGAGGAAAAATGCGGACATTTGCGCTATGATGCCGCTCCTGTGTGGCCCGGCCGCAGCTCATATTTGGAGAACGAAAAATGCGCAGAATGATTGCCATTGTGCCTGTTTGTCTGACACTTCTCTCGATTCGATTCGCCGCTTCCGGGGAGGAAGTCCTGAATCCCGAAATGAACATAAGGATCCGCGACGAGGGCATGTACCGCTCTCAGATAATGCGGACCTTGCATTTTCTGACCGATGTATACAGCCCCCGGCTGACTGGCTCGCCGAATATGAAGGCGGCCGAAGAATGGGCGATCCAACGGATGAAGGAGTGGGGTTTTGAGAACGGTCATCTCGAACCCTGGGACTTTGGGCATCCCGGATGGCTCAATGAACGCCTTTCCGCGCAGGTTGTATCGCCCGTGAAGGAAGCGCTGAACTGCGTTGTGCTCGGGTGGACGCCCAGCACGAAAGGAGTGGTCACGGCTCCGGTCGTCATGCTGCCGGTGCCGGAGAGGCCCACGGCCGAAGAGTTGACGAAGCGCCTGGAGGCGAATCGCGACAACGTCCGAGGGAAGATCGTCTTCGTCGGTAAGCCACAGTACGTGCCGGTGTCGTTTTCCACGCCGCCCCGTCGCCGCGACGACCAGCAACTGCGCGCGATGTACGATCCCAGGAATCCGTCTCCTATGTTCCCAGGGCGGCCTCAGGGCGGTCCACAGGAGCCGGCCGATCCTTCTCGCCTGACCGCCGCGCAGATTACGGAAAAGATTGACGCCTTTCTGCTGGGCAATGGCGCTCTCATCAAGGTTGCGGATGCCGCCCGCGAACACGGGCAGATTCGTGCATTCGCAAACCGCAGTTACGATCCGGAGAAGAGCATTCCTTCAGTAGTGATGCGCAACGAAGACTATGGCCGCATTTGCAGAATTCTAGATGATGGGGTGCCGGTTACCCTCGAGTTTGAGATAGTCAACCGCACGTACACGGAGGGCAAGACCACCTATAACGCCGTCGCTGAAATTCCCGGCACCGACAAGAGGGACGAAGTCATAATGCTCGGTGGGCACATCGATTCCTGGCATGCTGCGACCGGTGCAACCGACAATGCGATCGGCTGCGCCGTCATGATGGAAGCCGCGCGCATCCTCAAGGCTCTCGGGGTGAAGCCACGACGCACCATCCGAGTCGGCCTCTGGGGCGGTGAGGAGCAGGGCCTGCTTGGTTCTCAAGCCTACGTCAAGGAGCACTTCGGCTCCTTCGAGGGTCCCGGGCAGGACTTCTTCAAGCTCGATGCCTACCTGAACATTGACTCGGGCACGGGGCGGGCCAGAGGCCTCAGCATCTTCGGCCCTCCTGAAGCCGCGTCGATCCTGCGTGAGATCGTCGCGCCCTTCGCGGATTTGGGAGTTGTGGGAGCGATCGCAACCAGGAGTCGCAGGCTGGGAGGCACGGACAGCACTTCCTTTAACCAGGCGGGGCTGCCCGGTGTCGGGATCAGTCAGGATCCAATCGAGTACATGACCGATACCTGGCACACCAACCTGGACACCTACGAGCGTGTTGTCGAGAGTGACGCCAAGTCCTCGGCGATAGTCATCGCCGCCGTAGTCTATCAATTGGCGATGCGGGAAGAGGCATTGCCGCGACTTACCAAGACAGAGATGCCTGAGCCTCCGCCTGCCCCCACGCGCCCCTGATGCGCCACAGTCTTCGCGCCGCAGCCTGAAAGGGCGCGAGCGGCGGGCGGGCATCTGCTTCGTTGCCGCTCCTCGACGATATGCACCGATATCGCCTGCGTCGCAGTGCCTCGCATCTGCCCGCCCCAAGAGCGCCGCAGGCGCGACGGTGCCCGCGCCAAAATGTGAATTTATTCTTGCGCCAGCCCTTAAGTTCCAGGCTTTGACCCATGCAGTTTTTGAATTTGAGCGTCGATGACCGAATCCTCGATCTTGTGAAAGAGGATTTCGCGCGCACCCAGCTTGTGATTATCCGGGAGGCGAAAGCCGGCGATCCCGCTCCACCTCTGGCAACGATGCGAACCGGGGCCATTCAGCATTGTCCACAGCCTTTCGGCAGTAAACGGCAGGAAGGGTTCCATTAGCACGGCCAGTGCAGCCTCCAGCTGGATCGTGGTGTTTAATGTTGCCGCACACCGGTCCCGATTCGATTTCAAGGAAGACCACGGCGCGGCGTCGTTAAAGTATTTGTTCCCGGCCCGCGCCAGGTCCATCAACTCCCCGACTGCGCGCCGCACCTGGAATTCATCGAGCGAGTTTCCGATGCGGTTCGCGGCCTCGCCGATTTCGGCCAGGATTGAGCGATCATCCGCGGACAGTTCCCCTTGTGGAGGCACTCTACCCTCGAAGTGCTTCTCAACGAACGACAGGCTGCGGTTCACGAGGTTTCCGAGTACATCCGCCAATTCGCTGTTGTTTCGAGTCTGAAATTCCTTCCATCCGAAATCTGAGTCCTTGTTTTCGGGTGCATTGGCAGCAAGGTAGTAGCGCAGCGGATCCGGGGGAAATATTTCCAGGTATTCATCCACCCAGACAGCCCAGTTGCGGCTGGTAGAGAGTTTTTCACCCTCGATCGTCAGGAATTCATTAGCCGGGATTTGGTCGGGCAGAATGAACTCCCCGTGGGCCATGAGCATCGCTGGCCAGACGATGGCATGGAAGACGATATTATCCTTGCCGATGAAGTGGATGAGCCGCGTCTTGGGGTCAAGCCAGTAGTCGCGCCAGCGTTCGGGCGTGCCCAGGTTTGTGGCCCACTCTACCGAAGAGGAAATGTAACCGATGGGCGCATCGAACCATACATAGAGCACCTTTCCTTCGGCTCCCGGCAGTGGAACCGGAATACCCCAGTCTATGTCTCTCGTGATCGGCCTGTCCGTCAAACCCTCGTTGAACCAGCCGGAACAGAACTCCCTCACGTTGCTCTTCCAGTGAGGCTTTGACTCTTGCCAGCTCTCAAGCTGCTTCTGGAACTGAGACAGTTTGAAGTACCAGTGTCGCGTGGCGCGCAGTTCCGGCGGGGAGCCGCAGATCTTACATTTGGGTGAGATCAGCTGCTCGGGCTCGAGCCATCGGCCGCAGGATTCGCACTGATCGCCGCGCGCCCCAGGATGGTGGCAGTGTGGGCATTCGCCCTCGATGTAGCGGTCCGGCAGGAAACGCCGGCAGGTCGCGCAATAGTACTGCTTTACCTCCTGCTCCCGGATATAGCCCTTGTGGTAGAGATTCAAGAAGAAGTCCTGGGAGATCTTGTGATGCAGGGGCAGGGAAGTGCGCGAGTAATTGTCAAACTGCACGCCCAGGCGCTGAAAGCTGTTCTTCATCATGAGGTGAAAGCGATCCACGACTTCCTGAGGTGAGACGTTCTCCCGGTCGGCTCGGATCGTGATGGGAACCCCATGCTCGTCCGAGCCGCAGATGAAGATCACGTCGGTCCCCTTGAGCCTCTGGTAACGGACATGTATGTCAGCGGGGATGTAGGCCCCAGCCAGATGGCCGAGGTGCAGGGGCCCATTTGCATAAGGCAGGGCAGCGGTGACCAGTATCTTGTCAAGCAAAGGCTCCTCCACAAAGGAAACTGATATTACCATAGCCCAGCGCGTCCGGAGATCTTTGAGGGGGATTGTCTTTGTCCCTGGCTGTCGTTTGCATTTCGGCGGTGGTCCTTCGAGTCAATTGCCGAGATGCTCAGGAAGGCGTGAGGCCGTTGGCTGCGGCGAATCACGTGAGGTAGATATAAGAGAGCGTGGGAAGTATAATCCCATCATGTCGGACGTGATTGAGCAGACTCCAACCATCCGCAAGTACCAGCCCGATGACGCAACCTGCCTGCACCAGATCGATCAGATCTGTTTCGAGCGGGATGTCGCATTTTCCAGAGGCGAACTCCTCTTTTACCTGAACCATCCGGGAGCGGTCACACTCGTGGCGGTCTCTAACGAGAGGATTATCGGCTTTGCCTTGGGCAGAGTGCATCAGAACCGTGTGGCACACGTCTTGACGCTTGATGTGCTGCCGGAAGCCCGGCGTCAAAGAATCGGCACCCTTCTCATGAAGTCGCTCCACGAGGAGTTCAGGAACAGGGCAATATCTCGAGTCATGCTGGAGGTGAGCACGAAAAACCTGCCGGCTCAGCGATTGTACGGAGAGCTCCAATACACTGTGCTGGAGACCCTGCATGGATACTATAATGGCCGGGAAGACGCCTTTCTGATGAGCTTGTCACTCTGAACGTGATACAACACCTGTCGTTGCGCCTTTGCGTCTTCGCGGTGGCTCTTTAGAAAGGCATCGCGAGGACGCGAAGGAACCCCAGATTCATTTGATCGCGGCCAGGCAGCCCTGTGAATGTGGCAGATTATCTCTGGCGTGCGCGCTCAGCTTTCCTTTGCGAGGTAGCCTTTGCGGGTTATCACCTTGAGTTTATCCGGTTTCCCGTCCCCGTTGATGTCTGCCGTAACATCAACCTTAAGTTTGCGGAACTTGCCGTCTTTTTTCGTATTCGACGAAGCGTACGCGATGCTGTACTGATTACGCAGCAGATTGGAGATATTGCCGAAGATAGACGGCATTTCCGTTACGAAGCGCGGAAAGTAAGCCTCGCCGCCCGTGAATTCGGCAAAAGATTTCAGGCGATTGTCCGCCATGAGATAGTCCATGTTCCTCTCGGGTGACATGTACGGCTCGTATCGGAGGCGGAAATTCTGGCCGGTGCCGATTGCGTAGACGGTGGCATTTGCGGCCTTGCACTTTTTGAGCGCTTCGTCGTAGGTGTGCCTGCTGAAGGTATCGAGTCCGGAGCTTACGAGAATCACTGCCACCTTCCCCTCGATTTCCTCGACTCTGTCCAGCGTGTCAATCAGTGCATCGGAGAGGTTACTTTCACTGAATGCGGGGTAATTGAACCGCCGCAGTGCATCCATCAGCTTGCTGCGGTCCTGCGTGAAATCCTGCAGAATTGTGGGACGGAGGTCGTAACCGATGACGGCAACCCAGTCTCCTTGTCTCAGGCTGCTGGCGAATGTGTAGATGGCGTTCCAGACGTCGTAGATATAGGGTGTGACGAGACGGCTGTACTCAACCAGCAGGACGGCGGTGATGTTCGCTTCCACAGGTGTAAAGTTGGTGATTTCCTGCTTGACGTTGTCTTCGTAGATTGTGAAATTCTCCGGCCTCAGGCCGGTGATGACGTTGCCTTTCTGATCAGTCACCAGTACCTGCAGTGACACGAGATCCACGGCGACGGATATTGCGGTTTGTCCCTGGGGCCGATCCTGTTCCTCCTCTTTGCCTGTCGATGGTTTCTTTCGCCGGGACGGGGGAGCCTGAGGAGGATTCTGGGCCAGGGCGGTCGCAGTGCCCAGCGTTGCCGATTGATGAGAGATGGTATCAGGAGCGAGTAGGACAATAGCCAATGTAATGAGCAGCAAAATCCTGGCTGATTTCATAAAGGAAGGCGCTCCAAATGCGTCGCTAAACGCTCAGTTTTCGGTGGGTTCCATGTCAAAAATAGTAGCACAATCCGCCCATGACTCAAAGCTGCTGAGGGTCTGGACAAATAATTTGACGTGGAAAATTCTGGGTGCTAATAATTTGATCGTTTCGACCTTCCCAGGATGATCTTAGGAGGAATGCTGTGAATACATGTCCGGAATGCGAAGCCATTATCGAGGAGGAGTTCGAAGATGTGGGGGAGATCATTTCCTGCCCCGAGTGCGGCGTAGAGCTCGAGGTTATTTCCGTTGATCCTGTGGAATTTGACCTGGCCCCAATTGATGAGGAAGAAGAGGAAGACGGTGAGTACAACTTCGACGACGCGGACGATGACGACGATGAGGAAGATTGGGACGAAGAGGACTCTTACGAGGACGAAGAAGATGAAGAGGATGAGTACTGATGCGTTCTCACTCAGGATTCTTCCCACCGCAACTCGTCGCGCGCAGCTCTGAGCGCCATGTATATTTCTAATCCACCGTGGGGGCCATCCGGTGCTGCGGCAAATCCGCCTTCTTGTCTTCGATCTGGACTACCTTATTTTTGATTGCTCCCGCCTGAAGTTGCAGGCCCTTCGCCAGAGCCTGATATCTTTCGCCGATGCTATCCCGCAAGACGTTCGTCTCCCTGACGAGGTCGACGTTGAGGAAGCTTTCCTTCTTCACGGGTTCCGCTGGACTCAGTTTCTTGGCATCGGGCTGTCTGAAGAGCAGCTCGAGGATCTGCAGCGCGCCTATGGAATTCACGAGGACCGTCTCATCGAGGCAGGTGTGGGTCGTCTCTATCCGGGAGTTGCCGATTTTGCCGCCCGCTGCAGACAGGAAGGAGTAGCGCTGGCCCTGGGAGCCGACGCCAGGCGGGATTATATGCTGGCTATAAGTGACCGGCATCAGCTCGAGAGCCTTTTCGGCGTTTCGCTCTGTACGGAAGAGTTCGGTGTGGGCAGCGGAGATGAGATGCTCGAGGAAATCATGCGCTATTCCGAGGTGAATCCCAGCGAAACGCTGGTTCTGAGTACCCGCCCCGGCCTCTTTGAATCAGCCCACAATCTGGACATCCTGACGGCTGGATGCGGTTGGGGAATTCGCAGACACGATGCCCTGCAGGATGCGGATCTGCAAACCTATACCATGGCTCAGCTCTATCCGACAATTCAGAAGGCCGACGAGCTGGCGGGTCAGTATCTTAGCTGATTGTATCCGCAGCTGCCGGCTCGTTCCGCTTCTTCGCATTGGCAACCTCATGGTACAGTGATGATCTATGAGTCTTGAGGAAAAAGAAAAAAGACTGGATACGCTGCTCGGGGAAATGAACCGGGTCCTGGTGGCATTCAGTGGGGGCGTCGATAGTTCGTACCTTGCATATAAAGCACATCAGGTACTGGGTTCACGGGCACTGGCAGTCACGGCTGAGAGCGCTTCAGTCCCGACTCACCAGAGGGAGATGGCGCAGAGAGTAGCGGATCAGTTCGGCTTCGCACACGAGATCATCTATACCGATGAATTGGACCGGCCGGAATACCGCGCCAATCCAGTCAACAGGTGCTATTTCTGCAAGGATGAGCTGTTCGACAAACTGGGCGTGCTGGCCAAGGAACGCGGCTATGCCGTGATTCTGGACGGATTGAATGCGGACGATCTGGGTGATTACCGACCCGGGCGCAAGGCCGCGCAGGAGCATCAGGTTCGCAGTCCGTTGATGGAAGCGGGGCTGAGTAAACAAGACATCCGCGAACTCTCGCGCCGTGTGGGTCTCCCGACAGCCGATCAGCCGGCCTCGGCCTGCCTGTCTTCCCGGTTTCCATATGGAATCCAGATCACAGTCGAAAAGCTCAAGCAGGTCGATCGCGGCGAGGAGGCCCTGAGAGAAATGGGATTCCGCGTGTTCCGAGTCAGACATCATGAGGAAATGGTGCGGCTCGAGTTCGGATCCGAGGATCTAGCCAGAGTGCTGAATGTGGAAACAGCCGCCCGATTGACGGAGATCTTCAAAGGGCTCGGATACAAGTATGTAACCCTGGATCTCGAGGGTTACCGGTCCGGCTCGCTCAACGAAGTCCTGACCCGCCTAGAGTGACTCTGTCATCCTCGACATCCCGGCCACCGAGGGAGAGGCGGCCTTTATTCACACGGCCGCTATGCGGCCAACTCCTTGGTGAATT
Source organism: Acidobacteriota bacterium (assembly GCA_035631775.1). Lineage (GTDB taxonomy): Bacteria > Acidobacteriota > UBA6911 > UBA6911 > UBA6911 > DASQID01. The sequence continues at coordinate 9,984 of DASQID010000040.1, read as the reverse complement.
ATTCAAGTCAAGAGGGATCATGATGAGGTCAGCCCGTTGTCTTGGAGTCTTGTTCCTCGTAATCCTGGGCGTGGTGCCGGGAGCTGCAGCTTCCAAAGCGCCTGTGCGTGGTGCGCACGCAATGGTTGTAAGCACCGAGCCGCACGCCACCGAGGTAGGTGTGGACATTTTACAGACGGGAGGGAATGCGATTGATGCTGCCGTCGCAGTGGGATTCGCCCTGGCGGTAACACATCCGGCGGCGGGAAATCTGGGTGGAGGGGGATTCATGATGATCCGCCTGGCAAAAACCGGTGAGTTCGTGGCGGTGGATTATCGCGAGAAGGCTCCAGGTGCCGCCAGCCGGACTATGTACCAGGATGAAAAAGGTGAGATCATCCGTGATTCGTCCACGATTGGGTACCGCGCCTCCGGAGTACCCGGAACGGTCGCCGGTCTTGCCCTCGCCCTGCAGAAATACGGCACGATGAACCTGGCCCAGGTGATGGCACCTGCCATTGCCCTTGCAAGCAATGGCATCCGCTTGAGCTTCTACGAGAGCGAGTCACTGCGACACAGCAGTAACCTGCTTGGACGGTTCCCCGAGACAAGGAGAATCTTCCTTCGGGAGAACGATCCGTATTCGGAGGGCGATCTCTTTGCTCAGCCCGATTTGGCCAACAGTCTCGAGCAGATTTCCCGCAACGGAGCGAGGGAATTCTATGAAGGCAGCATTGCTCAGCTCATTGCCCGGGACATGGCGGAAAACCATGGGCTAATCACTCTCGAGGACCTGAGCAAATACCGGCCCACCTTGCGGACGCCGCTTGAGGGGACGTATCGCGACTACAGGATTGTCTCCATGCCCTCGCCCAGTTCCGGAGGGACGGTTCTTTTGGAGATGCTCAACATCCTGGAGGGATTTCCCCTGGCCAAGTATGGTCCCGGTTCCAGCCGCACACTTCATCTGGAGGCCGAGACCATGAAGCGATCCTTCGCAGATCGGGCTGAGTTTCTGGGCGACGGGGACTTCGTGAAACTTCCCACCTCCGGCCTGATTTCGAAACGATATGCAGATCAGATTCGCGGGACAATCGATCCCTACCTCGCGGCTGATGCGGCCAAGATCGGTCACGGTGATCCGGGCGAGTATGAGAGCGGACAGACGACGCACTTCTCCATCGTGGACAAGGATGGCAATGCCGTCGCCAACACATACACCCTCAACGGAGGCTATGGTTCCGGGGTTACGATTCCGGGCACCGGCATCCTGATGAACAACGAGATGGATGATTTCAGCTCCAAGCCCGGCGTCGCCAATGCATATGGTCTGATTCAGGGTGAGGCGAACGCAATTGCTCCCGGGAAGCGGCCGCTTAGTGCGATGACACCCACATTTGTGCTGCGCGGCGACAAGCTATTTATGGTTTTGGGAAGTCCCGGCGGGCCCACGATCATCAACACAGTGCTTCAGACCGTCATCAACGTGATCGACTTCGGAATGACCATTCAGGAAGCCGTCGACGCGCCACGCATCCATCATCAGTGGATGCCTGACAGACTTGTGCTGGAGGGGAGTGGATTTGCGGAGGACGTAGTCCAAGCGCTGAGGGCCCGCGGCCACAATGTCGTGGTGGATGGAACCATCGGCGACTGTCAGGCAATCCTCATCGATCCTCGGACCGGCGTGCGCCTGGGCGCCGCGGATCCTCGCCTAGACGGGAGAGCTCTCGGGTACTGACCGGGCGGACCTGGCGCGATGCCAGTTCCAGGCACTTTCGACGATCTCGCTTAGCGAAGAATGGCCTGGGATCCATTCCAATACCGCGCCCGCTCTTGCGGGATCGGCAACCAATGCAGGTGGATCACCAGGACGCCGTGGCTTGAAGGTCATTGGGATCTCTCTTCCGGTCGCAGCCGCCGCCTGTCGAATTACCTCCAGGACTGAATGACCCTGCCCCGTTCCAAGGTTGAAGATATCCGAATCGCGTCCACGGAACAAATGCTCCAGGGCCGACACGTGCGCTGCCGCCAGATCTGTTACGTGTATGTAATCGCGGAGGCAGGTTCCGTCCGCAGTGGGGTAATCTTTCCCGTATACCTCGGCCGTGGAACCACTCTCGAGAGCCACATTAAACAGTCTGGGGATGAGATGGGATTCCGGAACGTGCCACTCGCCGATGGTTCCGTCCGGATGGGCGCCGGCCGCGTTGAAGTAGCGGAGGGCGACAAAACGCAAGCCGTGGGCGCGTCCGAAATCAGCAAGAATTCGTTCGATCATCATCTTGGTGGCGCCATAGGGATTTACGGGATTCAGCGGAGTGGTTTCGGCGATTGGTACCTGCGCAGGAATGCCATAGGTCGCGCAGCTCGAGGAGAAAACGAAGTATCGGACACCGTGCCGGTTCATCGTGGAGAGAAGGTTCAGACAGTTCAGAATGTTGTCATAGTAATATTTGTAAGGGTTTCGACAGGATTCCTCAACAAGCGCGTGGGAGGCAAAGTGGATCACGGCTCTAATCCGGTGGCTGGAAAAGGCTCGCTCGATATCGGAGCAGTTGGCGAGATCACCCCGGATCAATGGCAGCGTCCCCGCAAATTCTCTGAAGCCGGTTGAGAGATTGTCGAAGCAGACTGGATCGTAGCCTCTGATTTTGAGCGCTCTGAGGGTGTGACTCCCGATGTAGCCGGCTCCCCCTGTGACGAATATCTCTTCCATAGGTCAGGTGCGGGCTCTTTCGAGCGTCCTTTGGATTACGTCCTTCACTTCCTCAATTTTAAAGGGCTTAGCGAGATAACGATTCGAGGCATCCTCGAAGAATAATCGAGTTTCGGGGCTTACGGTATCCCCGGTGACGAAGATGATCTTGTGTGCGAGGTGGGGGCGGTTTCCTTTGATCGAATCGAACAGGTCTTTGCCGCTCATCTGCGGCATCTTGAAGTCGGTTATTATGAGATCGTAGTCCACCACCAGCATTTTCTCCATTGCCACTCGACCGTTGCTGGCCGTGTCGACATGCAGGGGGAACATCTGAAGAACTTCGACAAAGAAGTCGAGAATATATTTCTCATCGTCGACCACGAGGATGCGCTTGTCGCGGACGAGATTCTCGAACTGGAGAGCCTGGGGCATTAAAGTCGGAGCCAGACTCGAGTCCATCAGCCGCGTTATGATTGGAACCTCGATGACGAAGGTAGATCCCTCACCAGCCTTACTACGCGCGTATATGTCGCCGCCGTGCTCCTTGATGATTCCGTAGGAGAGACTCAATCCGAGACCCGTGCCCTTGCCCACCTCTTTGGTAGTGAAGAAAGGATCGAATATCCTGGACAGATAAGCCTCGGCGATGCCCGGCCCGTCGTCTCCGATTTCCACGGTGATCGTCTGATTCTTGTTCTCGGCTCGTGTGCGGATGGTGAGTTTTCCCTTGCCGTGGGCCTCGAGCATTGCCTGTTCTGCGTTGGTAATGACGTTCAGGAACACTTGCTGTAACTGGTGCGCGTCTGCGATCGTCCGCGGCAGTTGGCGGTCCAGCTCGCGTACGATCTCGATGTTGTTAACCTGGAGTTCATAGTTGCGCAGCTCCACCGTGCGTTCGAGCACCTCGTTGATGTCGCACAGTGTCCTCTCCGGTTTCTGCTTCCGCGCGAAGGACAGGAGATTCTGGACGATTCTCTGGCAGCGGAGGGCAAGGCTGTTGATCTTCAGCAGATTGTCCTTCGCGCGATCATCCAGGTCCTTTCTCAGTTGAAGCAACTGGGAATATCCCATGACGCCCGTCAACGGATTGTTCAGCTCGTGCGCTATTCCGGAAATGAGCTCGCCTATGGCCGACAGCTTCTCGGACTGTATGAGCTGCTGCTGCAGCTGGCGCTCCTTGCTGATGTCCTTGGCAACATGAATCGAGCCCGCCAGGCGGCTGTTCTTGTCGAGCCACGGGCTGACGGAAATCTGAAAGGTGCCTCCCATGTGCGGCAGCTCCAATTCCTCCACCGCCACAGGCTCGGTCTGGAGCGCGCGTGTGTGAGGGCAGGGGAAAAGGCTGGGTTGGGCGGAATTGTACAGCTCAGAACAGCATTTTCCGATGACCTTGGGAGGGGTCGTCTTCAGCCGACGTGCGAGCGCGACATTGGCCCGAATGACTTTGCCGGTGGTGTCATGGACGGACACGCAGTCCTGCATTGCATCGAAAGTTGTTTCCCACTCCTTCTGGCTGCGCGAGACCACCTGAAACAGGCGGGCGTTTTCCAGGGCGATGGCTGCCTGGTGGGCCAGTGTTTCTGCGCGCAGGATCTCCTCCTTGGTAAAACTGCGCTCCTTTGAATCGTCGCTGCACACGAGTACGCCGATGGCCTGTTGCTTGGTGAGAAGGGGGGCGAAGACGGCGGCCCTCCAGTTCAAGGTGGCCATCAGAGCATGCGGCTCCTCGCGCAGGATATCCTCGACGGCAATGACGCGTTTTTCCTTTAGTGCCGAGATGGCGAAGGAGGGTTCCGAAAGGAGGATTTCGACTTTGCGGATGTCCAGATTTTCCGCCTGCGTAGAGGCGGTTCCGACAAGTTTCTGGAGCCGCTCGTCGAGCAGGAAGAGGTGGCACTGGCTGGTCTTGACCAATCTCTTTCCTTCAATGACGATGCGCCGAATGATGTCTTCGGAATCAAATCCCTGCGATATGATCTTGTTGACTTCCTGGAGTGCGATCAGATCCTCGGCAAACTTATTGGCCTGTTCGCGCATCTGCACGTTGACTACGGCAACTCCGAGAATCTCCAGCATGGAACAGATCAGGTCTTCATGAAGCTCTGAGACCGACTTTGGCCTGCGACTCGCGATGCCCAGCGTGCCCAGCAAACGGTTGCCTGCACGCACGGGATAGAGAGCAAAGAACTGCATGCCCTCCTCCCGCAGAGCTTCGGCCAGAGCCCCCTGCCCGTCCCACGTCGAGACGTCCTCAACAATCACCGGATCCTCGGATGAAAGCGGACGCCGCATCACGCCTTCTCCCGCCACTCCCTCAAACGCCGCTACCGTCGCCTTGCCGAATCCGCGGCAAACAAGGGAAGGCGTTGCGGGATCGGGTGCCTCGGCGAGCCTGAAACTCGTGGCTTCCATTCCGAGCAGGCGCATTATTTCGTCAAGTGCAAAACCAATTATCGTGTGCAGCTCCAGGGACCGGTTTACCATGGAGGAGATCCGCTGAATGGCCTCAAGCTCACGCCCCTTGGAGCGACGCTGCCTGCGGGTTATCGTGGTGGCGAGAGCGATAAGCACGCCGGACGACCAGAGGAATGCGGAAATCTCCGAGATCAGGCCGGGTTCAAAGCAGGCTGCCAAACACATAAAAACTCAGATCCCAGGAGGTGAAGCATGGTCCAGGAGAGATGCTCATTATAGAAATGGGAGTGATCTTTTGCCAGGGGAAAAACCCGGGAGAAGTTGGACCCCGTTCCGGCGACGAGTTAATCAGAAAATGCCCCCTTGTGTTAAGGCAGGATCTATGGGAGGTGCCTGATACCGAGTCCCGATGGCGGAGCTCAGAACTGGATATTCACCTGAGCTTTTGAATAGCAGCGTAAAGTGTGCTGTTGCGGAAACGATCCACAAGGGACAGGCCTTGGCGCCGGCCTCTTCCTTTGCTTCCGGTTCCTGGTTGAGTAGTCAACCGGCCGGCGGCCGGCTCGCCGTCAAGACCGGTCCCGCAGACTGGCCGCGCCGCTGCTATGGACCTCTCAAATTGCCTCCGAATCCGCCTTTGGTCTTCCACCAGAACCTCCAGCTTTTCTCCAAGGTCCTGGATCCTTCCGTACAGCTCACCAGTCGGCGCCGGGTTCTGCCGGTGCGCGGGCTCCTCTACTTCCTGGCGCACCGCGACGAAATCAAGCCAGTAGTCCGTGAGGATGGTGTTCTCATCCAAGGTGGTTCCTGGACGTAAGTAATCCTGGAACACTCCTGCTGTCGTCATTCCGGATCCCCCGAGAGACAGATATCCAGGTGGGCAGTGCAGCCGCAGTTCTCACACAGACTGGTTTGCATCATCTTACAGATCGGCAGGAAGTAGTGCGCGCATTATCTCTTTCCAGGATCCGGAAGGCTCCGGATCTACAGGGGAAACTGCCGCGAATTGCGCGGATCGCACAGTGCAGCATAGCCGCAACCAAGTGAGTTTGGCATTCCTTCGCGCCTTCGCGGTGGCTTCTTAAAAAGGCTACGCAAAGACGCCAAGGCGCCGAGACAAGTATTGTTTCCACCGAAGCATCATCAGCTCTGGTGGTTATTCTGTGGTGGTTTTTGGGGCGGTATATCCCCGGCGATATCTGAGATGATTGTTCGCGGTGCTGGCGGCATCCAACGTGATTTTCACGCGTCGGTAAGAACCATCACGCGCGGTGTTGCTGGAGACGTAACCTATGCTGTACTGATTTCTCAAGTCGTGGGCGATCTCTGAAACGATGTTGTTGATTTCGGTGAGCTTCTGCGGGAAGAATGCCTTGCCACCCGTTTCCTCGGAAATCTTCTGCAGCGCGTCGTGCGCTTTTTCGGGCACCGACTTGGACCAGTGGCCGAACAGGCCCTTATCCGGCACGGGGTTCAGAAAGCCGACACAGAATATCTGGACATCGGATTCCTGGACCTTGGCAACTAGCTCATCGAGCTTGTAGTAGCTGTCGCGGTCCTCTCCGTCTGTGATGACCACGATCGCCTTCTTGGGTTTGATGCCGGTGTGCGCCTTCTGCACTCCGAGATAGATAGCATCGTAGAGAGCGGTTCCCCCGGTGACTATGATGTTGTCGAGCGAATCGGCGACCTCATCGATATCGCTCGTGTAATCCTGCAGCAGCTCGACCTGCTCGTTAAAGCCGATGAGAAACTCTTGATCTTGGGGATTACTTGCACGGATGAAGGCGAGGGCGGCTTTATTTACCTGTTCAATCTTGTTACGCATGCTGCCGCTGAGGTCAAGCAGGATGCCCATGCTCACGGGAACATCTTCCTGGGAAAACGAGGAGATCTTCTGCTCCACACCATCTTCAAAGACTTTGAAGTTGTCCTTCTTCAATCCACCCACGAAACGGCCGGCTTTATCGTAGACGGACGTGTGCATTACGACCAGATCGACATTGACCCCGATCGTGTAGCCTTTCTGTCCCTGCGGGTTTTCTTGTGGGCCTTTGGATCCTAGCTCCGGCTTGGTCTGTCTGCGTCGTGACGCGCCTTCTTCCTGGCCTTTCTCCTGGCTCACGACCGAGACGATACTAATCCCGAAGAGGCACATGCCCGTTGCGGCCGTTAACAGGAGTGCGGCAAACGCCCGCAATCGTCCGGCTACCTTAATTTTTGGGGGCATAGTATCCCTCCTTAGCATGGACGATCAGCTTCGGAAGGCCTTCGGGCGGTTTCAGCTTTACGCTGATCTTGCGCCACTTGCCGTCATGGGTTCTGTTGGTGGGAACATAGCCGACCACGTACTGGTTGCGCAGTTCGGCGTGAATGAGGTCGATGTAGTAGTCCAGCTCGTTGAAGTTGTTGGGAAAGAATGCCCTGCCGCCGGTAATTCCTACGATGCCTTGGATCTCGGAACGGCCGTACCCCAATTTGCCCTCTTCACCAATGCCGTATATCTGAACGTCGGACTCTTTTGCGAACTCCCTCACCTCGGCAGCTGAGTACCGGCTGCTGTTATCTTCTCCGTCGGTGATCAGAATCAGGGCCTTCTTTTCGTTTTTGCCCTGTCGGATGTAATCCAAGCCCTTGTAGACAGCGTCGTAGAGCGCAGTTCGGCCTCCGGGCTGCCGAAAGGAAATCTGGTTCTGGATAACGGAGCTCTCATTGGTGAAGCCCTGCACGAGCGTCGTATTTTGGTTGAATGTCACCAGGAAGAACTGATCCTCGGGATTTGCCGATTGCAGAAAGCGCATCAGCGCGCTCTTTGCGGAATTGATGTTGTTGTTATCCTTCATGCTTCCGCTGACGTCAAAAATGATTCCGACGCTGATGGGGGCGGACTGTTGGGTGAAGTGGCTGATGGATTGTTCGACCTTGTCCTCGAAGACTCTGAAATGCTCCTTTTCGAGACCGGTCACGTAGCGGTTCAGCGGGTCCGTCACCGATACCTTTACGAAGACGGTCTCGACACCAACCCGAAAGAGAGGTCGATCCTGTGGCTTGGGAGCCTGTGCGTTCAGGCCGACGGAGATGGACAGAATGGCTGTGGCGGCCATCTGGAAGTATACCCGGCTATGTGGGCTCACTGATCGATCCTCTCGCGCGAGCGAGCCAAGGCTCGTGATCACTTTTGTCCAGTTTAGCAAACAAGGACTCTATGTCAAGAAATCGAACGCGCATGACGAAGTCAGTCGAATTCTACATGGTGTCCAGCCTCTCGAGGTAATCCATTCCCACCAGCACTTCGCGCGGTTTCGAGCCGTCGGCGGGCCCCACCAGGTTGTTCTGATACATCATGTCGATCAACTTCGCTGCCCGACCGTATCCTATGCTGAGGCGCCTCTGCAAGAGAGACGTGGAGGCGCGTCTTTCGCTCACAACGATGCGAACGGCATCGTCGTACAGGCCGTCATGAAAATCCGAGTCCACGAGATTGCCGGACTCGTCGAACTCCTCCTCTCCGAACGTCAGGACACTGTCGTCGTAGGAGGGTTGACCCTGCTTGCACAAGTGCTCGACGATGGCCTGAGTTTCCTTCTCGCTTACGTAGGCTCCGTGCACTCGTGTGAGCCGCGACGTACCCGGCGGTATGAACAGCATGTCGCCGTTGCCGAGCAGCTGTTCCGCGCCGTTTGAATCGATGATGGTGCGCGAGTCAACCTTGGTTGCGACCTTGAAGGCGATGCGGCAGGGAAAGTTGGCCTTGATGATGCCGGTGATGACATCCACGGACGGACGCTGGGTTGCCAGGATCAAGTGGATCCCTACGGCGCGGGCCATCGCCGCCAGGCGCGAGATGGATTCCTCCACCTCACGCATGGAGACCATCATCAGGTCGGCCAGTTCGTCGATTACGATAAGCAGGTAGGGAAGCGGCTTTTCGAGCTCGCCTCCAGGTTCGTTACTGTCTATCAGGGAGAGCTGTCGCCCCGTGGATCGAAGCAGGGCATTGTACTGGTCGATGTTTCTCACGCCGCGCAATGCCAGTCTCTTGTAACGGGTTTCCATCTCACTCGTGGCCCAGCGCAGCGCTGCAGCGGCCTCCTTGGGATCCGTCACGATCGGGGTCAAAAGGTGAGGAATATTCGCGTATATGCCGAGCTCGAGACGCTTGGGGTCGATCAGGATCAGACGCACTTCATCCGGGGCAGCCTTGTAGAGCACCGAGGTGATCATGCAATTGAGAGCGACGCTCTTGCCCGATCCCGTTGCGCCGGCGATAAGCAGATGAGGCATCTTCGTCAGCTCGGTTACATAACCGTTGCCGTTGATCACCTTGCCGAGGGCGAGCGTGAGCTTGGACGACGATCTCCGAAATACATCCGAATCGATCAGCTCTCGCAGCATGATGATCTCGCGATGTTTGTTCGGGACCTCGATCCCCACGGTTGCTTTTCCAGGAATGCGGTCAATTCGGAGGGATTCCGCCTTGATCCCGAGGCACAGATCGTCCACCAGACTGGTGATGCGCGCGTACTTCACGCCTGCATCAGGCTTGAACTCAAACGTGGTCACCACAGGGCCGGGATGAATTTGAGTGACACTGCCGTGGACGTCGAACTCCGCGCATTTTTCCGTGAGCTGGCGTGCACGCTCCATGAGCTCCGCTTCGTCCACCTCGCTGGCCTGGACATGCGCTGAGTTGAGCAGTTCAACCTGAGGAAGCACGAACTTGCGTGTCTTCGAACGCTCGGCTGCGGGAGATGGCTTGGGAGGCTCGACCTCCCGGGGTGGAGCGGGCAAGGCTGGACGAGTTTCCACGATTGAGGTCGGCAGCGCCGGTTTGACGGGGGCGGGGCGCGGCGTGAGTTCCATCGGAGCAGGGCCGGCGGGCTTTATGT
>DASQID010000039.1:0-22772 GCA_035631775.1 Acidobacteriota bacterium | reverse complement strand
GTCTTTCACCGCATGGAAGGCGTTGGAAAGGAGGTTCATGAACACCTGGCTGAGCTTGCCCGAATATCCCTGAATCCTGGGGATGTCTCCGTATTCCCGGTGGATTTCGATGCGATTCCGGTACTGATTCCTCAGCAGGTTCAAGGACATCTCGAGTGAAGCGTGCAGGTCGATCTCGGAAATTGTGTCGGTATCCATGCGCGAGAACGTCCGAAGATCCGACACAATTGTGTTTATTCTGCGCGCCCCCTCGGTGAAGTTGTCGATCAGGGTCTTCAGATCCTCCTTGATAAAGGAGTAGTGGATGTTCGTTTTCAGCCGTTCCATTTGCGCGCGATCATCCTGGGAAACGCTGGCGAGTTTCTCATACGATTCGAGCAGGGACTGAAGCTTCTGCGTGTAATCGGCCAGAAAATTGGTGTTGCCATAGATGAAGTTCAGGGGATTCTTGATCTCGTGCGCTATTCCGGCGACCAATTGGCCAAGGGAGGCCATTTTCTCGGTCTGAACAAGCTGCTCCTGCGTGTTCTGCAGGTCCACGTAAGCCTTCTTGAGGGCTTCGTGTGAGTTTTCCAGTTCATTTGTCCGCTCGCGCACCATCCTCTCCAGGTTCTTGTTGAGTTCCTGGAGTTCCTGTTCGCGGGCTGACAGCGCCCGCGCCATGTCGTTGAAAGTCGCACCCAGGATTCCAACCTCATCCGAAGAGCGAACCTGAACGCGCTCGTTCAGGTTGCCTTGAGCAATGGTCTGTGCGGAGCGAATCATGTTCTTCAACGGGACCGTGATCCCCTCGGCGATGACGTAGGTGAAGAGAACCACAAGCGCGGCAAGGAAAACGGTTACGCCCAGGAGCGACCAGGTCAGCACCTTGATGGGACGGAATATGTCGACGCCGTCGATGCCGACACCTATAGTCCATACACCAAGAGAGGGATCATTCAGAAAGGCGAGGCCCGAGATCTTCTCATTCCCCTTCGGGAATTCGTACACAAGGCTGTGGGCCTGCCGCAGGATTGCTTCGTGCAAGTTTCGGAGACCCAGTGTTTCGACTAGCTTGGCGCCGTAGAGGTATTGCTGTGCTGCCGTTCGTGCACCGGCTCCTTCGATCATGCGGTTTAGCCTGTACTTGTGGCCAATGACCGTGTCACCATCCTTCGCGATCATGAAAGCGTAGCCGGTTTTCAGCTCGAGCTTGGCCAGATCCGTTTCGACACTGTCAAGAATGTTCTGCAGGTAGTACCAGTTAATGACATTTATCCATACCCCTTCAATTTCTTGCGTGCGCGGATTGCGAATTGGCTCTGAAAAGGCGATGTTGTACTGCTGGCTCTGGTCCTCCTTCCGATAGTCATAGAGAGCCTGCACAATCTGGGATTGATACCAGTCATGATGCGACGATTGCCCCGTGATCGAGTCCTGAAATAGTTTCTTCTCTTCCGGGAACTCCTGTATGTTGGTCTTCATGATGCGCTCGAGGGATCTCGCAGGCAGGGGATTCTGGTCGCGATCCGTGGTGTTGATGCCCACAATGTTGCCCCGGTTGTCGAGCACCATCAGAAGATCATAAACGTTGTGGTTGAAACAGTCGGCGTTGAGGAGATTGGTCAGGCCTACTCGCTGGCGCTCACCCATGGAAGGATAGATCAGGGGAAATGTGCTCGCCATCCAGTGGATCTCCTCCCGCTTTTCCTGCAGCATAAGGTAAATCTTGTCTGTCGTATCCTGAGCCATTTTTTCGAGAGAGAGCCTGATGCGCTCCTGTATCTGACGGCTGCCGATAAAATAGGAAAAGCCTGCCATGCCGACCAATGGCAGGAGAGAGAGCGTAATTATCAGGGTGAGCAGCTTATTCCGCAGGCTCCTGAAGACGGCACGCTGTCCACCTGTCTTGACCGAAGCAACCGATTGATTCATAAGAGTGTCTGTAAAGTGTCTAGACGGTAACCAGGCAGCCAGAACATGAACAGCCCCGGGAATCGCAGCCCCCAGCGAAAAATGATCCTAAACTGCTCAAAATGGTTCAATTTTAGCCCTTGCCCCCTCTCCAGGCGTTCTCCTCTGAACGGTGTTTCACTCTCAGAGACGTCCGTACCAGCTCGATATCCATGAGAAACGCACGGCGTCACTGACAGTTATCTAGGCAAACGCCGACTGATAATTGTCAGTATTATTGACACCATTGTCAATCAGGTGTGTTCAATTTGTGAGCTTTCGCCTCGCAATATACAGCGTCTTTCTTGGCGCCTTCGTGTCTTGGCGGTGGCTTTTTTATAAACCACCGCCAAGTCGCGCGAAAGAACGCTCCAAACACCGGAAACTTGCTGTTGACATTCCAGCAAGAATTTTCTTTCATTTCATCAGACAACTTATCCAGAGTGGCGGAGGGACTGGCCCTGTGAAGCCACGGCAACCGGCCTGAATCTGGCAAGGTGCTAATTCCTGCAGAAGGAATTTCTGGAAGATGAGTTGGTGACAAGCCGTTTTAGGCGCCAACCCTTTCTTCTGCGAAAGGGTTTTTTTTTGCGCGGAAAGCATGTCGAATATGAGCTTTGTGACCGGATTGAGATGCAAGGAGTGCGGCCAAGCGTACCAGGCGGGAAAGCAGTTCGTCTGCATGGAATGTTTCGGCCCTTTGGAAGTCACCTATGATTACGCATCCATCGGGCGCCTGGTATCCCGCGAAAGGATCAAGGAGCGCCCGGCCAACCTCTGGCGCTACAAGGAACTCCTGCCGGTCGAAGGAGAACCGGCAACGGGATTCCAGTCGGGCTTTACGCCGCTGGTCAAGTCCACACGGCTGGCCCACTGTCTCGGTGTTCGAGAGCTGTACCTCAAGGACGATACGGTGAATCACCCCACCCTCTCCTACAAAGAACGCGTGGTACCTGTCGCTATCACGCGAGCACTTGAGCTCGGCTATCGAACGATCGCGTGTGCCTCGACCGGAAATCTGGCCAACTCGGTGTCGGCGCATGCCGCGCGTCTGAACCTTCTCAGCTTCGTATTTATGCCCGACACGGTGGAGCCGGCGAAGATCGTGGGATCCGGTATCTACCGCCCACAGATCGTATGCGTGAAGGGCAATTACGACGATGTGAACCGGTTGTGCAGCGAGATCGGAAACGAATACGGTTGGGGATTCGTCAACGTAAACCTGAGGCCATACTATACGGAAGGCGCGAAGACTTTCGGGTTCGAGATTGCCGAGCAATTGGGCTGGCAGCTGCCCAGGCATACCGTGCTCCCCACAGCCGGAGGAACACTGCTGCCGAAGGTCTACAAGGCGTATCAGGAGTTGAAAGAACTGGGTTGGGCGACGGGTGACTGCACGATCCACGCGGCTCAAGCGGCCGGCTGTGCTCCCGTGATCCAGGCCTTGCACGGCGGCAAATCTGAGATCCGCCCGGTAAAGCCAAATACAATAGCGCACTCAATCGCGATCGGAAACCCGGCCGACGGCCCTTATGTTCTCGACTGCGTGCGAACCAGCGGAGGTTGGGGGGAGTCTGCGACGGATGAGGAAATCCTGGAGGCAATTCAACTCCTCGCGGAAACAGAGGGCATTTTTACAGAGCCGGCAGGGGGCACTACTCTGGCTGTCTGCAAGAAGCTAATCGAACAGGGACGAATTCATCGAGACGAATCGGTCGTGATCGGTATAACCGGAAACGGGTATAAGGCCACTGGAAGCATAATGGGCCGTCTGAACGGGACCGTTCATCTCTCCTCGTCCTTGAAGGACTTCCAGGAATGGTACGATCCCTGCTTCCGGTCCGCGAGTTTGCAGAAAGGAGCATCTCAGTGAGCGTTACAGTCCGCATTCCGACCCCGCTTCGTCAATACACCGAGCAGCAATCCGAGGTTGCCCTGGAGGGGAAGACCGTCGGTGAGGTCTTGGTTGGATTCAAGGCTCGTTTTCCTGATGCGGGAGCCCGCTTTTTCTCCTCCGGTTCCAAGGCGTCGCGCTTCGTCAATCTATATCTCAACGACGAGGATATTCGCTTTCTCAAGGAGATGGACACGCCGGTAAGCGAGAAGGATATCCTCTCCATCATTCTGGCGATCGCAGGCGGCACATAATGGCGAAGGGACTCGGCCACAAGATTTTTAAAACCTGACACCACCAAAGGCAGTAACGGCTGCAGGAAAAGCCCTTTCGAGTCTCACCGCCAGAGGCGGTGGTTTACCTTAATCGGATTAGAGTAGCTGCCTCGAATAGAGCTCGTGCACAAATTGATCAGGATTCAGAAACTGAAAGGAATCAATGCCGACGCCTCTCGCGGCTTCGACATTGGCCGGCTGATCATCGACAAACAGCGCTTCTCGCGCTTCTACCCCCGCTTTTTCCAGAGCGAGCCTGTAGATGGCTGGATCCGGCTTTGCCAGGCCGACCTCATGAGACAGGATAAATCCGGCGAAGTGACGCAACAGGTGAGAATAGCGCGTCTGAATGAAGTCGAAGTGGATTCTGTTCGTGTTTGAGACCACCCAGAGTGTGCACCTCCGCGACAGGGTCACGACCAGATCTTCCGATATGAGCGGTGTCGGGAAGAAAATGTCATTCCAGGCATCGATGAACTGATGCCAAGGGATATCGGTCTTGACTCTTCTGCAGACCTCACGGTGAAAGTCCGTATCTTCGAGAAGCCCAGTCTCGTATTTATGCGCCAGCCCATTTGCCGTCATGGCCGAGCGCAGCTGCTCGGAGTTAAGACCCGTGAGAGCCATTATCCATTCCCCGAAGCGGCGAAAGTCGAAGCCTACGAGTACCTGTCCCAGGTCGAGCAAGATGCAACGACAGGCCTGCACTAGCCTCAGCCTCTCTTTCCCAAAGCCCAATCCACGGCTGCCTGCGCGAGAATGCGCGTCGGATTTAGCACAGGACAGCTCACATTGCCGGCGCCGAACTGCAACGGTATTTCGGTGCAGCCGAGAATCACGGCCTCGGCACCCGCATCAGCAAGCCGATTTCCGGTTGTTTCGAGGAACTCACGAATTGCCGGGTCGCGGTTGCCCGCCTTAATCCTCTGGATGGCACATTGCACTTCTTTCTGCTCCCTGTCTGGCGGTACGATGATTTCCACACCGTGACGGCGGAAGACCGTTGAGTAGATTCCGCTTCTGACCGTTCCTGTGGCCGCCAGCAGGCCTGCGGCCGATTCGTTGGGCAGCTGGACAAGGAACGCCCGGCATGTCTCTTCGATCATATCCAGAATCGGGATGCCGATCCTGGCCTGCAGCTGCGGGACAAAATGGTGAGCGGCGTTGCACGGAATGGCCAGAATTCGCGCGCCTGCCGCCTCGAGCACCATGGCACTCTCGACCAGGGCAGGGAGGGGATCCTCTCCCGCCTCAACAATCGCTCGAGTGCGGTCTGGGATCTTGGGATTGGAATAGATCAGCACTCGGATGTGGTCCTGGTCCTTGGTTGCCGGCGTCAGGGAAATCAATTCGCGAAAGAGATCCGCGGTTGCCTCCGGCCCCATTCCGCCCAATATCCCGACGATCCTGTCGTGCGTCTGGTTGGCATTCATTTTTCCTGCGAAACTCCCTCCGTGGGCGGCATGAAAAAAGAGATCATCCAGACCTGGCACCAAACACCCTGGTTCGCACGGTAGCTTCATTGATTCGTTTCCAATTGAGCTCGTAGCCGATGCCCGGTGCGTCGGGCACCTGTATGATCCCATCCGAACTCACCGTCACGGGCGGAATTATTGTGTCCTCCCGGTAGTAGCGCTTGCTTGCGGACACGTCGCCCGGCAACGTAAAACCGGACAATGTGGACAGCGCAATATTGTGCGCCCTACCAACCCCGCTCTCCAGCATCCCACCGCACCATATTGGCACGCCGTTCCGTACACAGTAGTCATTGAGCCTCATTGCTTCGTTGAAGCCTCCGACGCGCCCGAGCTTCACATTAATGATGCGGCAACTGCCCATTTCGACGGCCTTGCGCGCATCCTCGCTGCTGTGAATCGATTCATCCAGACAAATCGGTGTCCGGACCTCCCGCTGCAAAATCGCGTGATCGACCATATCGTCGTGAGCCAGGGGCTGCTCGATCATCATAAGCTCAAGATCGTCGATCTTCCTGAATAGCTGGATGTCACTCAGGCTGAAAGCTGAGTTGGCGTCGGCCATCAATGGTATGTGAGGGAATTCCGTGCGGATTGCCTTCAGCGGCTCAAGGTCCCAGCCGGGCTTGATCTTGATTTTGAGCCTGCGATACCCATCCGCTATTTCTCCGCGGACCTTTTGCAGCAGCTCCACGATGGAGTTCTGGATGCCGATCGACACGCCACAGGGTATCTGGGAGCGCACTCCACCGATGTGTCTGCTGAGCGGCACGCCGAGCTGCCGGGCCTCCAGATCCCACAAGGCTGTCTCGATGGTTGCCTTGGCCATGCGATTACCTCGGATGGGACTAAGGACTGGCGCAGCATCCGAGGCGCGCTCGAGTTCCCGATCCATCAAGCTGGGGATAATGAAATCGCACAGCAGGTGCCATGCCGTTTCCGTGGTTTCTTCGCTGTAGAGTGGGTCCTCCCCGGCCGTACATTCACCGTAGCCCAACTCATCATCCGACCTGAGTGTGAGGAGGATTATCCGTCGGATATCAGTACGGCCAAAACTCGTCTCGAATAAATGTATCAACGGTAAACGAATTTCCCGCAACTCAACGGACTTTACTCTTATCAAGGCTCGATCCTGTCACAAAGCTAGCTCTGGATCATTCACGTCGGGAGAGTTCCAAACGCATCCGGGCCCGCTTCTATGGTCTTCTGTGAACCGCGATCTGCGAACCGCGAACCGCCTTCAGGGCTTCCCCCAACCTCCCCCGCCGGGAGTTTCAACGCGCAAGCATTGACCGGGCCCGATGCGAAAGCGGCTCTTGGATGCGAGCCTTCCGGCATTCGCGCCGCCCCGGATCATCGTCCTGCCCGGTTTGCCGGGACGCCCCCCGGCAAGGCCGTAGGGTCGAAATTTCCGCCGGTCGGAAAGAATCGTGGCATCCGCCTCCGTGAGCGACTCTATTTCCCGCACGATACCGGCTCCACCCCGATACTTCCCGACGCCGCCGCTGTTCCTTCTGAGGGAGTAGCGAAGGATCCGCAGCGGGAACGAGTACTCCAATGCCTCGACGGGAGTATTCAGGGAGTTGGTCATGTGGGTATGAATGCCATTGTTCCCGTCCCCGCGCGAAGTGGCTCCCATCCCCCCCGCGATGGTTTCATAGTAAGAGAAAATCGAACCGTCCCTGGGATCCACTCCGCCGAAAGACAGGTTGTTCATCGTTCCGCTGCTCGCTGCAGGAATTCGTTGCGGGATCGCCGACCCGAAGGCCCTCAGGAGGACATCCACGATTCGCTGGGAAGTCTCCACGTTTCCGGCGGCCACGGCGGCGGGAAAGCGGGCATGAACTACACTGCCTTCGGGAGCGATAATCCGAATCGGGCGGAGGACTCCACTGCTTGCCGGAATCGGTTCAGGTATAAGGGATCGGACAACGTAGTACACAGCCGACATCGTGATGGCATAGACGGCATTCACACTTCCGCCAACCTGAGCATCAGTGCCGCTGAAATCCACTTCGAGTTCTCCGGAACGAATTGTTATGGCTGCGCGTATCCTGACCGGCCGGTCGGAAATGCCATCGTCGTCCAGGAAATCTTCGGCCGAAAATCGGCCTTGCGGCAGATGTCTCAGGAAGTTGCGTACCATTCTTTCAGAATAGTCCTGGAGGTGTTTGGCATAAGCGCCGGCCACTGCAGCCCCGTAGCGGTCACTGATCTGCAACAATCGCCGTTCGCCGGTCCGATTCGAGGCTATCTGTGCAGTCAAGTCTCCCTCCCGCTCGCCCGGAGTGCGGACATTGGCGAGGAGCAGTCTGAATATGGCGTCCATACGTCGGCCGCCCTCGAATAGTTTGAGGGGAGGGATCCGCAGGCCCTCCTGAAAAATTTCCGTGCTCAGCGGCATGGAGCCCGGAGTCATTCCTCCTATGTCGGAATGATGAGCGCGGTTTGCCACATAGAAGAGAGGTGCTGTTCCAGCCACCTCTCCGTTGGGAAAAACCGCGCTGACCATGGTGACATCGGGAAGATGGGTACCGCCTTCATAGGGATCGTTCAGTATGACGATGTCGCCCCGCTCGATGTGAACCGCGTGGACAGCGGCAAGAACAGACATGGGCATCGAGCCCAGGTGCACCGGCATGTGGTCTCCCTGGGCGACGAGTTGGCCGCGGCCATCGAAGATGGCGCAGGAATAGTCCCTTCGTTCTTTGATATTGGGGGAAAAGGCGGTCCGGCGCAGGGTGACTCCCATTTCCTCTGCAACTGAGGTGAAGAGGGATTTGAAGATCTCCATCCGTATGGGGTCGTAGCCCCGCGCTTTCAAGCTGTCCTCACGATGCCAGTCAGGGTCTGTCACATAATAACAGGTCCACTTTGGCGCGAGCGCCGGGCGGGCAGATGCGAGGCGCCACAACGCAGGCGATATCGGTGTATATCGTCGAGGAGCGGCAACGAAGCAGCGGCCCGCCCGCCGCCGCGGGCCTGGGGCCAGCAGCAAAGTGGGCTAGTTTCTGTCGCGAAACTCGATGAATCGCCCGTCAGGTCGGGCCCCGGAGGGGCCCAAGCAAGTAGCCGGGGGTGCAAGCCCTCGGATAGGATATTGCATAATATCGAGCCCCGGCAGGGGCGAAAGGCCTTTGTATGCCATGTGTTATCTGTCGCCCCTTCAGGGCTCTGATCTTTCTTGACAATCCCAACCCCGGGCTGCGCTTCGCTTGCCCGGGGCTGTTGGCTGGCGTACCTCCGGGGCGCTTTCCGCATGGCCAAGGAGTTTCGCGACAGAAGCTAGGCTAATGGATTGGATGTCGCCTGGCAAGACACAAGACACGATGCCGTCTTTGCGCCTTCGTCTATTGCCGTGGCTTTCTAAACGGCCACCGCAAGGGCACGAAGACGCAAAGGAACGCGGGAGCCCATTTGGCTGGCTGCGGCTATGCCGCTACGGGAATATCGTGACGTGTTATGCGGACGCGGAAGGACTCTGTCTTCGGACGCTGATGGGATCTCTGTGCGAGCAGTACGCAATCGCGCATGGGACACGGTGTGGGAAAAATAGTTGATCAGTCCGCGGCATTATCGTTTGGTAATGTGGAAAGTTCGGAAGTCGTGCTGTCACAATCGATTTGGGCGGCATCTGCCGCACGGCGGCTTGCCCGGCAGGCGACTGTTCTGCTATCCTACTGCCGGCTTTGCAGTTGTCCAATCAAAGGATCGACAAAAAACTCAGCAAAAGCGACTTCCTGCCGATAATCTATCTGGAGTGTGGCTGCCTTTCTTCTGCCCCGGCAGGGAACGGGCTCTGACGAATCAGGCGAGCCTTTCCCCTGCAAGCCGGCTAGAGGTAATTGGCGCGGTGCTCTCTTGTTGAAGAAACTCGTAATCACCCTGGAGATGGTGAAGATCGAGCATACGATTTTCGCCCTCCCATTTGCGCTGTTAGGCGCATTCCTTGCGGCGTCCGGAATCCCCCATCCGGCGCAGATTGGCTGGATTCTGTTGGCTATGATTGGAGCGCGCAGTGCCGCCATGGCCTTCAACCGGCTCGTTGATTTGCCGTTTGATGCCAGAAACCCGCGAACCGCAAATCGTGCCCTGCCTCAGAAGGTGCTGAGCAAACCGTTTGTTGCCTTGTTTGTGGTCGGTTCGTCGCTCACGTTTGTGTTGGCAGCCTATATGCTCAATCGGCTCTCCTTCATGCTGAGCCCGCTTGCCCTGGCCATCATCTTCTTTTACTCATACACGAAACGCTTCACCTGGCTGACGCATCTCTTTCTGGGTCTCTCACTTGCCTGTGCGCCGATCGGCGCGTGGATTGCCGTGCGCGGCGATGTGCAAACCGCGCCCCTTATTCTGGGGTTGGCAGTTATTCTATGGGTGTCCGGTTTCGACATTATCTATTCCTGCCAGGATGTGGAGTTCGACTCCAAAGAGCCGCTGCAGTCGATCCCGAAACGCTTCGGGGTCGCAAGCGCGTAGTGGATATCCGCCGGATTACACCTCATTATGGTGCTTCTGCTGGGGCTCCTCTTCTGGCTTGAAGGACTAGGTGTCATCAGCCTGGCCGGGCTTGGTCTCGTCGCTATTCTCCTGGCTTACGAGCACAGCCTGGTCCGGCCTTCGGATTTGAGCCGGGTCAACGCAGCCTTTTTCACCGTCAATGGCTGGATCAGTGTTCTTCTCTTCGTTACCACCAGTCTTGACTTGCTATGGGGCAGGTTCAGATAACTATGCCATCGCAAATCGGCGAGTTGTTGATCAAAGAGAACTTCATCACGAGCGAACAGCTGGAAACTGCTCTCAGGCATCAGCGCCAGCACGGCGGACGTCTCGGGTCGACCCTCATCAACCTGGGTTATGTCGACGATGACGATATCACCTCCGCCCTGAGCAAGCAGTATGGAGTTCCGTCGATAAACCTCGCTTATTTCGAGATCGATCCTTCGGTCATCAAGCTCATTCCAGTTGAGGTCGCGCAGAAATATCTTGTAATCCCCCTCAGCCGCGTCGGCAGCACGCTGACCATTGCCACAGCAGATCCGACAAACGTGTTCGCCATGGACGACATCAAGTTCATGACGGGATTCAACGTCGAACCGGTCGTGGCATCCGAAGCATCGATCACCGAGGCGCTCGAGAAATACTATGGGACTCCGCACTCGATCGAGCTAAAGAAGGTTTTCGAAGAGATTAACCAGGGGAAAAAAGACACATTCGAACTCGATCTGGAGGCCACCGATGACGAGGACCAACAGATCTCCATTGACGAACTGCAGCGCTCCAGCGAGGAAGCCCCGATCATCAAGCTGGTCAACCTCATTCTCTCCGACTCGCTCAAGAAGGGCGCGAGCGACATTCACATCGAGCCCTATGAGAAGGACTTCCGGGTACGCTTCCGAATCGACGGCATCCTCTACAACATGATGAATCCGCCGCTTCGCTTGAGGGACGCCATCACCTCGCGCATAAAGATCATGGCGAAGCTGGACATCTCGGAAAAGCGCCTTCCCCAAGACGGAAGAATAAAGATCCGGACTACCATGGAATCAAAGAAGAAAGAGATTGATTACCGCGTCTCGACGCTTCCCACACTGTTCGGTGAAAAAATCGTACTGCGCATCCTCGATCGAGACAACCTTCCACTCGACATGAGCAAGCTCGGCTTCGAAGAGATCTCTCTGAAAAGGATAGAAGCCGGCATCCTCAAACCCTACGGCATGGTACTTGTGACAGGGCCTACGGGGAGCGGTAAGACCTCGACTCTCTATGCGTCGCTTAACCGGTTGAACACCCCTGAGACCAACATCATGACCGCTGAGGATCCGGTCGAGTACAACTTCAAGGGGATCAACCAGGTTCAAATTAAGGAGCAGATCGGCCTCACCTTCGCTGCGGCGCTTCGCTCATTCCTGCGGCAGGATCCAAATATTATCCTGGTCGGCGAGATTCGCGACTTTGAAACCACCGAGATTGCCATCAAGGCCGCGCTGACAGGGCATCTCGTGTTGTCGAGCGTTCACACCAACGATGCTGCAGCTACTATCTCGCGCCTCTTGAATATGGGAATTGAACCTTTCCTGGTTGCCACTTCGGTGCATCTGATTTGCGCCCAGCGTCTGATCCGCAAGACCTGTGCCGAGTGCAAGACTGAAGTGAAAACCCCAATCCAGACTCTCGTCAACGCCGGTTTCTCGCAGGAGGAGGCCAAAGGCATTCAATGCTACAAGGGCGAAGGTTGCAGAACCTGCAACAACACCGGCTACAAGGGGCGGGTCGGATTATATGAGGTCATGGACATATCGGAAGACATCCAGGAACTGATCCTAGTGGGCGCTTCGGCGCGTGAGATCAAACGCAAGGCCGTCGAGGAGGGAATGCTGACTCTGCGGCACAGCGGGCTGCACAAAATCAAGGCCGGCATCACGACCCTGGAAGAGGTGCTTCGCGAAACGATACTTAACTGAGCGAATGAAAGACTATGATTACTCTGGCTGAAATGCTGCAGAAGGTTGTACAGTCCGGTGCCTCCGACCTGCACCTCACCGTGGGGGTTCCGCCGTCGATGCGCGTCGACGGCAAACTGCGTCCCCTTGAATTGCCAGTGCTGACCTCAGCCGAGACCAAGCGGCTGGCGTACAGCATCATGACCGACAGCCAGAAGCATCAATATGAGGAAAAGTGGGAGCTCGACTTCTCTTTCGGCATAAAAGAGCTGTGCCGGTTTCGAGGCAATGTCTTTACACAGCGCGGTTCAGTAGGGGCTGTGTTCCGTGTCATTCCATTCGAGATCAAAGGTTTTGAGGCGCTGGGGCTCCCCCCCGTGGTTGAAAAACTCTGCGAGAAACCGCGTGGCCTCGTTCTGGTCACGGGTCCCACCGGATGCGGCAAATCGACCACTCTGGCGGCAATGATCGACAAGATCAACCGGGAGCGTCACGAGCACATTATCACTATCGAGGATCCGATTGAATTCGTTCACAACCACAAGAGCTGCATTGTGAACCAGCGCGAGGTGAAC
The DNA here is from genome assembly GCA_035631775.1 of Acidobacteriota bacterium. Taxonomy (GTDB): domain Bacteria; phylum Acidobacteriota; class UBA6911; order UBA6911; family UBA6911; genus DASQID01. The sequence continues at coordinate 10,181 of DASQID010000039.1, read as the reverse complement.
TCCGACACTCATTCCTTCATGGACGCGCTCAGAGTCACCATGCGCGAGGATCCCGACGTGGTGCTGATCGGAGAAATGCGCGACCTCGAAACTGTCGAGGCGGCGCTGCGCATCGCCGAGACGGGACACTTGACGTTCGCCACCCTGCACACCAACAGCGCCGCCGCGACGATCACGAGAATTATCGATATCTTTCCTGCAAACCAGCAGATGCAGATCCGGACCCAGTTGAGCATGGTGCTCGAGGGAATTCTGTGCCAAACGTTGATAGCAAGGTCCAATGGCACAGGCCGCTGCATGGCCATGGAAATTCTCATCCCCACTTCCGCAATTCGAAACCTGATTCGCGAAGACAAAATCCACCAGATCTACAGCTCCATGCAGACGGGTCAGGAGAAGTTCGGTATGCAGACCTTCAACCAGTCTCTGGCCACCCTGGTGCTCACGAAGCAAATTACCCAAGAAGATGCGCTGAGCAAGACCTCGAACATAGAGGAGCTCCAGGATCTTATCCAGAGAGGAGTCGGACTAATTGTTCCGGGCGGCACGGCGCGTCCGCGCCGTGCGGAACCCACGGGCAGCTTCGGTCGCTGACCCTGAAAGGGCCTTATGCCAGTTTATACATATCGCGGGCGGAATGTCCGCACCAATGCCGCAGTTGCCGGGGAGCGGTTTTCCAACAGCCCGCAGGCGCTTACGGCTGTCTTGCGCAAAGAGCAGATCACAGCTACCGCCATCCAGGAAAAGAAAAAGGCAGGCTTCAGGTTGACTTTTGGAAGGCTGGTCTCGCAGGCCGAGATCGGGATCTTCACGCGCCAGTTCTCGGTCATGCTGGACGCCGGACTGCCGCTGGTTCAGTGCATCGAGGCAATAGGCCAGCAGCACACGAACCTTGCATTCAAGTCCGTGCTGGAGCAGGTAAGGACCGATGTTGAGGCCGGTTCGACGCTTTCGGACGCAATGTCGAAGCATCCCAGGGTGTTCGACAGTCTGTACACAAACATGATTGCCGCGGGTGAGGCGGGCGGCATACTCGACACGATCCTTCAACGCCTGGCGATCTTCATCGAGAAGCTGGTCAAACTGAAGAGTGCGGTACGTTCCGCGATGATTTATCCGACCACCATCATGACCATCGCCGTTGGGGTCGTCACGATAATCCTTTGGAAGGTCGTGCCGGTCTTCCGGACCCTGTTCGCGGGATTCAACGTTGAGCTGCCACTTCTGACCAGGGTGGTCATCGGGCTTTCCAACTTTGTGTCCGGGTATGCCTTTTTCATATTAATAGTCCTGGCCATTGTCTTGTTCGGCCTGCGAAATTATTACAAGACCGACAAAGGGAGACACGTTATCGATCGCATGCTCCTGAAGATGCCTATCCTTGGAGATGTCTTCCGAAAGGTGGGGGTCGCCCGGTTCACCCGCACTCTTGCTACACTCCTGAGCAGCGGCGTTCCCATCCTCGATGGTCTGGATATCACCGCCAAGACCTCCGGCAACGCCATTCTCGAGGACGTCCTCTATCGAGTCCGTCGCAACATCGAGGAGGGCAAGACTATGTCGGAGCCCATGCGCGAGTCCGGCTTCTTCCCCCCCATGGTGACCCAGATGGTCTCGGTCGGCGAATCGACCGGAGAGCTCGACACCATGCTGGTGAAGGTTGCCGACTATTATGAAGACGAAGTGGACACGATCATGGCAAACCTCCTCACCATTCTCGAGCCTGTCATGCTGGTGTTCCTGGGAGTGGTCGTGGGAGGCATTGTGATTGCAATGTACATGCCACTCTTCAAACTCATTGAAGTGTTGTCCGGTGGCTAAGACGATCCCTGCTGCACCACCTGTCTATGGAGCGGGAGCGTATCCCGGCAAGGAGATTCCTGTACACGAATCGACTCGCACCTGGGAACTCAACCGCTCCATGCCGATTCTGATCGTCACTCGGGCGATCATACTGTTCGCCGGGTTGAATCTGGCGGACCTTCTCGACATACTCCCGCGCCATCTGGGCCCTGCACCTTTCCTTCCCCTCTTCAACGTACTCACAGTGCTCCTGATGATGTCCTACCTGGCCCTGTGGTGGGGTGGCCGGCACCTCGTGATTCAGTTGTATGCGCAGATTGGCATCGACCTTGTCGTCACAACGGTCGTCGTCGCCCATACGCGCGGCATTGAAAGCGCGTTCGTTTCCTTTTATATCCTGATAATCATTTACTGCAGCCTGATGTTGGGAAGAAACGGAGGAATGGTCGGTGCTGCGCTAAGCACGATTCTCTATGCCGGCATGGTGATGGCAAACCGCCTGGGTTTCCTCGTTCTCGGAGGCATTCGCATACAGGCCGACAACGCCGCCTTCCGGATCTCGGCACATTCCCTGGGTTTTTATGCCGTCGCATTCCTGGGCACCTATCTCTCCCGCCGACTGCACGCGGTTCAAAAGGAGCTGCAGGAAAAGATCTATACCCTCGAGCAGCTGCAGCGTCTCAACGAAAACATTGTGAGCAGCATCCGCAGCGGTCTGATAACCACCGATCTTCAAGGCAGGGTGGCGGTCTTCAACAAGGCAGCCGAGGAGCTTAGTCACCGGGAAAACAGCGAGGTGCTGGGAAAGCCGGTTCAATCCCTAATCGGCATGGATCTCTGGACCCGGATTCTCAATAACAATTTCTTTAAAAACGCCAGGCCACTGCGCTACGAGGAGTGGGTCACGCTGGCCGGCGGCGCCAAGCATTACCTCGGTTTCAGCGTATCGCCTCTTCTGGACAGGAAACACGACCTCGTCGGCTACATTCTCTCCTTTCAGGACCTGACGGAAATCAAGCGCCTGGAAGAGGAGGTGCGGCTGAAAGACCGCATGGCGGCAGTCGGGCGAATGGCGGCAGGCCTCGCGCATGAGATCCGCAACCCCCTCACTTCCATGCGCGGCTCGGTGGAAATCCTCCGCTCGCATGTCAGCCTGCCCAGTACGGATGAGCGTCTGCTCGATATTCTTATTCGGGAAAGCGATCGCCTGAACAATTTCGTCGAGGACTTCCTTATGCTGGCTCGCCCCGGGAAATATGCCAAGTCTTCGGTCGAACTCGTCTCTCTCCTGCGGGACTCCGCTTCTCTCCTACAGAACAATCCCGAGGTGCGCGATAAGTACGATGTCAGGCTGAGGTTGGAATCCAGCCAGATCCAAATTCTGGGAAACGCCGATCAGCTGAAACAGGTTTTCTGGAACCTGGCGCAGAATGCCCTTCGTGCCATGCCCGGCGGCGGGACCTTAACCATAAGTGCCAGGCCGGTTCCCGGCGGCGGTGCGAAGATCATTTTCGAGGATGTCGGAGTGGGCATGAGCCCGGAGGAACAAGAACAGCTCTTCCAGCCCTTTCACTCGGGCTTCCAGGGCGGTACCGGTTTGGGATTAAGCATTGTGTTCCAAATCATGGAGGACCACGGCGGAAAGATTTCGTTCGACAGCGAAAAGGGCAAGGGAACGAAAGTGATCCTCACTTTTCCGGCTCACAAATAGAATGGGTACGCCGTGTTTCTTTGCGTTCTTGGCGCCTTTGCGGTGAGCCTATATAAAGTTGCGAGTTTATGCCTTCTGTTCTGATTGTTGATGACGAGCCCAACATCCTGGAAGTCCTCGAGATCATGCTCAAGGACGAGGGGATGGATGTCCGCAAGTCCACCTCAGGGAAAAAAGCACTGGACCTCCTTCGCCAGGAGCCTGCCGACATTATAATCTCGGACATCAAGATGCCGGGGTTCTCCGGTGTTGATCTGCTGAAGGAGGCAAAGCAGCTGTCCCCGGAAACCGTCATCATCATGATAACCGCCTTCGCCAGCACCGAAACCGCAATCGAGGCTCTGCAGCACGGGGCCTGTGACTACCTCACGAAGCCGTTCAAAATGGACGAGGTGCGGAAGATCCTGCGCAAGGCATTGGATCAGAAACAATTGAAAAGTCCCACCGCCCCGACAAAGAGCGACACTGAGGCCCAACAGGGGCAACAACTCTTCCAGGCCCTGCACAGAAGCCAGCTCGTGGGAAAGAGTCAGAAGATACTGGATGTCTACAGAACCATCGGAACTGTTGCCCCAGGCGACAGCACCATCCTGATTACGGGGGAAAGCGGTACCGGCAAGGAACTCGTGGCACGCGCCATTCACGAAGCTTCCCCTCGGAAGGGCGGGCCGTTCGTCTCGATCAATTGTGGTGCCTTCCCCGAGACTTTGCTGGAGAGCGAGTTGTTCGGTTATATGAAGGGGAGTTTTACGGGTGCCAATAGCAACAGGAAGGGCCTGATCGAGGTGGCCAACGGAGGCTCGATATTTCTCGATGAGATCGGTGAGATGACAGCAGCCATGCAGGTGAAGCTTCTGCGCGTACTGCAGGAGAGAACGCTGCGTCCGTTGGGTGGGAGCAGTGAGGTGCCCGTCGACGTCCGTGTTATCGCGGCGACCAATCGCGATCTGCAGGCTGGAATTCGCCAGGGCAACTTTCGCGAGGATTTGTATTATCGCATTGCGGTGATAAACATCCCTGTCCCCTCCCTCAGAGAAAGGGAGGAGGACATAGAACTTCTGGCAACACATTTCCTGCGTCGCTATGCAGAGAAGGCGGGTAAAGAGATCCTGGGCCTGTCTGCGGAAGCACTCCGATGTCTTGAGAGCTATCGCTGGCCCGGTAACGTCCGCGAGTTGGAAAATACGATTGAACGTGCTGTCGCCCTGGAAACGACCGAGATGATCCAACTCGAGAGACTGCCGGAGGGGGTGATCCTCAACATGCCTCCATCGACCCCTTCCGATTCTGTTCCTCTGCCAGACGGTCCTTGTGATCTGGAAGAAATCCTCTCCGAGGTGGAAAGCAGCCTGATCTGCAGGGCGCTGAAGCAATCCGATGGAAATCAGACCCTCGCCGCCCAGCGTCTCAATGTAACGAAGGGATCACTTCGTCACAAGATGCAGGTATTGCAGAATGACCCCTGGACCTTCCGCAGCGGCCACACCGGCAAACGAAGTAGAGAATCGGAAGTAAGAGACACCGATCCCGCCCCTGAACATCAGGAGTGAACACTTCGACAAGGGTATAACACCTGTCTTGGCGCCTTTGCGTCTTAGCGGTGGCTTTTTAAAAAGCCACCGCTAAGACGCGAAGGAAGCCAAACTCTTCAAAGCTCCCAAGGGCAATCGCAAAAGTGCTGCTGCCGAGCAGTTTGGTGCTGGAAATCAGCAGCTATATACTTTACCCGAGAAACACCCGGCCAAATTGGGCTACGCCATCTACATCTCCGAATACACTCCAAGTCATTGTCCTCCTGCGCCTTGTCGCCTCTTTCGATAAAATTTCCTATCGCCGGCTCGCGTGGTATGTCGATTGCTTTTAACATGGCATGCACGGACTTATTTCACTATCCACTCTAGAGGAGAAGAATTCGATGAGGAAAGAACAGGGCTTTTCACTAGTTGAATTGTTGATCGTGGTGGCGATTATCGCCATTATCGCGGCAATCGCCGTTCCGAGCTTGCTGACCTCGCGCATGGCCGCCAACGAAGCATCCGGAATAGAAGGTTGTCGAACGGCAGGTTCGTCGGAAGTCGCCTATGCTGCTGTCAACAACCAGAACTATACCGACGTTGCTGGACTGGCCGCTGGTGCGTATCTTGACAGCCGGTTCACGAATGCAAACGGATTCAACGGCTACACCTATGGCAACGACACCGTCGTCGGGTTGCCAAACGGAATTGGAACAGCTACCCCCACCGAGTTTGGAGTTATGGCGTATCCTGTTACAGGCATAGCGCGATACACCTATGCAATCGGCGTGGATCAGGTGGTCAGATATGAGGGCACCGTTGCTCCTGCAACCACAGACCCCACTGGGCTGATAGCTGGCGACCCGATCGGAAAACGATAATAAGTAGATACCTGCGTTACCAGAATGGCGACTTTGCGGAGCGCAAGGTCGCCATTTTCCTTTTCTGCACATACTCTCCCGCGTTCCCCGGCGCATAATTCGTAATTACGATGGCGTAATTTCTGGACGTGGGGGAACGCCGATTGCGCGAGACCTCAGCAGCCTCCGAGGGCGGCCTTCTTCTGTGTCCCTACAAGACACCGGACTCGCGGGAAAGTGTACTCAGGGCTCGCTCAAGAATAAATTCACATTCTGGCGCGAGCACCGTCGCGCCTGGGGCGCTCCTGGGGCGGGCAGATGGGAGGCGCCGCGCCCCTTCGGGCTGCGGCCCGCTGGCCCGCTGGCTCTGTTGCTCGCTCCTCACAACCACCCCGGGTATAGCTCGCCGCTCGCGCCTCGCCAGCGGGCCTGCAGCAGAATGTGATGTTATTCTTGAGCGAGCCCACAGATTGTGACTTCCCCAGGAAGACACTGAGATTCGCCGGAGTTGGATCAGTTCGGCTTGCGCTTCAGAAAGGCTGAGAACCAGACCGTTGTCCCTGTCATCAGAGTTATCGCGGAGATCAGAAGTCCCAGATAAAAGCCGGTTGGTGTATAACGGAATTCGACCACATGCTTCCCGCGCGGCACCTCGACGGCCCGGAAGGCATAGTTGGCGCGCAATATGGGGACCTGATCTCCATCCAACGTTGCGTTCCATCCGGGATAGAATGAGTCCAGCAGTACGAGGTGTCCCTGAGTTTCTGCGTCCACCTCGCAACGAACCAGGTTGTGTTGGTAGTTCAGAATGCGCGCCTTCCCGGTTGCCTGCCCCGCACCCTTATCGGGCCGGACTGGTCCCTCCAGAATCACAGACCTCTCATAGGGAAACTTCGAATCCAGCAGTTGTTCGAGAGCTTGTTTCGGAGAATTGACCCAGCAGACGGATGAAGCAACATAAGCTCTGGGCGAATAATCCTTCAGTCGATAGATATTGAGCTTTCGATCTGAACCGGTGCCGAAGGACCTCCAATGAGATACTCGCGGGCTGTCCACTTCGCCGATAGTCAGCAGAATTGAGGTATTCAACCTTGCGAGCAGAGTGAGATATGCATCAGATTGCAGCCCCTGTGCAGACCAGAAGATTTCATTGCTTTCCCGAGTATTCAGATCATCGATTGATCGCGAAAGAGCGTATTGAATTCGGCTGACAATGCCAAAAAGCGGTTGGCCACTGCGCCGGATGAAAAAGTATATCCAGGCGGCGGACCGGTTTGGAGCCCAGAGTCGGTTCAGGATAAGGAATCCACCGGGATCTACATGATAGACGCGCCGGGGTTCGCTGCCCAATTCGGGCGATAGGAAATTGTCAACTTCGGGGACAAAATCGAAGTCTGCCCCAGAAATCAGCGGCGTCAGCCGGGCATTTTGCGCGATCAGCTCTGCACCAAGTGCCAGGAGTACGAGACTCCCAACCAGGACGGTACGTCTCCAGAACATGGCGGAGAGCACAAGAGAAAGCGTGATGATGCAGAAAGAGCCCGCCCAGAGAGATGATCGCACCAACTGATCGACAATCCCCTTGAGGTCCTTAGATGCGACTGACTTCGATTCGATCCAAGAGCGGACAACGTTTTCTACCACAGGGGAGTGAAAATGGGCATAGCCGGCGAAGCACAGAATTGCCGCTCCAAGAACCAAACCCAAAGCGATGGGAACGAGGCCTAAGAGACGTCGGCGATGAAAGGCGCTGTCCTTGGATAAGGCCGATTCCAGTCCCAGTGAGGCAAGAATCGAGAGCGCCAGGGCGGCGAGTAGCATGAACTTGATCGGATATCTTCCGTTTCGCAGGATTGGGAGGCACCTGCAAATCCAGCCGTAAACACCGCTGAATTGTCCCAAAGCGAGGAACACACTCAACAACGCAGTTACTGAGAGCACTGCATGCAATTTCCTCCTTGGTGAATAGGAGGAAAGCAGAGCCAGAAAGAAGGCGCCGGTCCCCATAAACAGTGACACGAGGTAGCCTTCTCGACCGGAGTGGAATCTCTCACCCCAATACAGATTTGGCATAATGGCATAGGGACTTCCGAATAGATTGGGAATAATGAGATTGACCAAGTCGGCAGGATGCATGGACCAGTAGTTGATGACCTGCGGCAGATAACCCTTTCCCCGAACGGAGAGCCGAAGCAATTCCAGCGATGGCAGGATTTGTATCGCTGACAGGCCCAGCGCGAAAGGGATTCCGATGACCAGAGTTCTTAGAATCGGACGAATCGCACTGCGTCTGTCGGGAGCATCGAGCAGATGAACGGCAGCGATGGCGCCTATGAGCCAGGCGCAGCACTGGAGCATGATCGGCTCCATAGTGATAACCTGGAGAGCGAGCAACCCTCCAAAGCCCAGTATGCGTGTCATCCTGGATTGCTGCAGGCATCCCAGAAACGCCCATCCAATCCACGGCAGGAGCGCAATGCTTTGGGTAATACTGAAGAGATTCAGGAAGGACAGCACCGATCCGGAGAATTGGTAAGCGATGGAACCGGCGAGCGCCGGGAGGGGGGGAATTCCAAGGCGTCGCTGAAGGAAGAAAAGGCCAATACCCGCCAGGATCGCATGGAGAATCATGTGCAGCTTGAAGGCATAAGCAAAGGGGACCACCAGATTCAGCAGATTGGTCGGGTATAAGGCCATGTAATTAGGATTGGCCAGCATCGGCTGCCCCAAGTAGACGTAGGGATTCCACAGCGGGAACTCTCCGTGTGCATAGGAATCGATCATCACTTTCCGCAGCGGATAGTGGAAATTGAAGACGTCCCTAAAAAAGAAGTTCTTCGTGGAGAAGAGTAAATCGGCAAAAAAGAGCACTCCCAGGAGTGCGAGCAGTATCGGAAAAAGTAAATCCTGATTCCGATACCAGCGTTGTTTTTGTTCAACGACTTGTAATTCCGAATCCATCGGCAAATCCCCACTCTGATTCATCGCCCAGTCACCGTATTCACCGGATCGTCCACGAGGTGACTCACTGGTACTGTTCCATCGGCCCATGAGGACGAGAATGAGGTCGATGAACAGACCCTCACCACTCTATCTCTTTCGGCATTTCACACCCGGCTTGTTAAGGCTTAACCCGGCCAAATCTTGAAGGGAAGCAGCCGCGCCAAGGCCTGAGAATTGTGCACGCCGTGCCGCAATGTTTCTGTCTCCCGGCGCATGCCGGTAACAGGTTGTTTGCGACGGGTCACTGACCGTCGCCGCACGAATACCGTGAACACACTATCGCAATCCGGAAAGTGAGAAAACACCGTCTAATCTGAACCAGGACAAGAACTTGCGAAGACTTCGTCGGACTACTGATGAATAGACGGGGTCAGGATGCATCAGCATGCCCGTGAGTAAAGCGGGTTAAGGCTCAAGAGCCATTCGGACGATAAGAGCATTGGTGTTTCGCGTTCCTGGGCGTTTGTCCGCTCAAACGACGAGCACAACGGAGACTCTTCTCCGAATCGCTGCCTGCACTCAGGAGAATTCAATGTCCCATGCTTCGCGCACGATCCCCTTCGAGGTGGAGCCTTCGCTGTTGGCCTCCCTGCCGGCCCCACAGCGGCTGTTTCATCCGCAGATCTCCTTGAGCGTTCTCACGCCTGTCTATAATGAGCGCCACCTCGTGGCCGCAAGTCTCGCGCGAGTGCTGGCCCTGCGGGACAAGATGATTTCCGATCTGGAGGTGATCGTCGTGGACGATCACAGCACCGACGGATCATGGGAAGTATTGCAACAGCTCGCAGACACCGATTCCAGGATCAAACTCTACAGACACGTGCACAACCTAGGCAAAGGTGCCGCGCTCCGCACCGCAATCGGACAGGCGACAGGCGACGTGTGTATCGTGCATGACGCAGACATGGAGTATAACCCAGCCGACATTCCCGCGCTCCTCCTTCCTTTTGTCGAGGAGGGAGCCGATGCCGTCTTTGGGTCGCGCTATCTCTCGGCACCCTACCGCAGGGTGTTGATGTACCGCCACACCAAGATCAACAAATTCATCACTTGCCTCGGCAATTGGTTCACCGACCTTGACCTGACCGACCTGGAGACTTGCTATAAGGCGATAAAGACGCCCCTCCTGAAATCCATCCCCATCCGATCCAATGACTTTCGATTCGAAGTCGAGATTACCTTCAAGTTGGCGAAGCGCAGGGCGCGCGTGTTTGAGGTGCCGATCCGCTATTTACCCAGAACACATGAAGAAGGCAAGAAAATAGGGATCAAGGATGGGATTCTCGCAGT
>DASQID010000038.1:0-6632 GCA_035631775.1 Acidobacteriota bacterium | reverse complement strand
AGTCCGACGACAATCAGTGGCGGACAAAGATCTATGAGGCAATAGTGAAGGGTGAATCTCACTTCACGCCGGGGATACCAGAATCGTTCAACGTGCTCATTCGGGAACTGCAGAGCCTGTGCCTGGACGTGGAACTGATTCAGAAGAAACCCCGACGGGCGGAAGTGGCCAGCTAACCGATTTACGAATGACGATTTACGAATGACGATTGAGAGTCCTGTCAAATCGTCAGTCGTCAATTGTCAATCGTAAATGGATACGCGGATTGAGTTCTTGCAACCGCGAGGTCAGCAAAACGAATTCGGATGATTAAACCTTCAGGTTTTGGGGGTGACATTGAGAAGTTTTAAAGACGTAATGGAAAAATCGGATCTGAGCACTGATTTCGACAGCATTCGAATCAGTCTGGCGTCGCCGGAAAAGATCCGGGCCTGGTCGCGTGGTGAGGTAACCAAGCCCGAAACGATCAACTACCGGACCTTCAAGCCCGAAAAGGACGGGTTGTTCTGCGCGCGCATTTTCGGTCCGGTGACCGACTGGGAGTGCCTTTGCGGCAAGTACAAACGCATGAAGTATCGCGGCGTCACCTGCGACAAGTGCGGTGTGGAAGTGACCCTGTCGAAGGTTCGCCGCGAGAGATTGGGCCATATCGAGCTTGCCTCGCCCTGCTCCCACGTCTGGTTTTTCAAAGGGCTGCCGAGCCGCATCGGACACCTGCTCGACATCAGCTTGAGAGATCTGGAGAGGGTGCTTTACTTCGAAGCCTACGTCGTCATCGACGCGGGGGAGGCTCCGGTCAAAACCAAGGAACTCCTTAACGAAGACAAGTACCGGGCATTAATGCAGGAGTTCCCCGGCAAATTCAAGGCCATGATGGGGGCGGAGGCGATCAAGGAGCTTCTCAAGCGAGTCGATGTTGAGGAAATGGCCGATGAGCTGCGCGTCGCCATGAAGAGCGAAACTTCCCAGCTGAAGCGCATCAAGTACGCCAAGCGCTTGAAGGTGGTCGACGCCTTCCGGAAGTCGGGCAACAGGCCTGAATGGATGATTCTGGACGTGATCCCGGTCATTCCACCCGAGCTCCGACCACTCGTTCCCCTCGACGGCGGACGCTTTGCGACTTCGGATCTGAACGACCTCTATCGCCGCGTGATCAACCGCAACAACCGGCTCAAGAAGCTGATGGAGTTGCGCGCGCCGGAAGTCATCATCCGCAATGAGAAGCGCATGCTCCAGGAGGCCGTCGACGCCATGTTCGACAATGGCCGCCGCGGGCGCGTCCTGCGTGGAGCGAACAACCGGCCGCTGAAGTCCCTGAGCGACACCTTGAAAGGCAAGTCCGGCCGTTTCCGCCAGAATTTGCTGGGCAAACGTGTGGATTATTCCGGGCGCTCGGTCATCGTCGTCGGGCCTGAATTGAAGCTGCACCAGTGCGGCCTGCCCAAGAAGATGGCCCTTGAGCTTTTCAAGCCGTTTATCTACAACCGGCTGGAGAAGGGAGGACACGCCGCCACCATCAAAGGTGCCAAGGAAATGGTGGAGCGCCAGGAATCCGTGGTATGGGATATCCTGGAAGAAGTGATCAAGGATCACCCAGTCCTTCTGAACAGGGCGCCCACGCTGCATCGCCTGGGAATTCAGGCGTTCGAGCCGGTTCTGGTGGAAGGAAAGGCCATCAAGATTCCGCCACTTGTCTGCGCGGCGTTTAATGCGGACTTTGACGGCGACCAGATGGCCGTCCACATTCCGCTCTCGCCCGAGGCCCAGATTGAGGCATCCGTGCTCATGTTGAGCAGCCACAACATCCTCTCGCCTGCAAACGGCCAGCCCATAGCCATTCCGAGCCAGGACATCGTCCTGGGATGCTACTACCTGACCAAGGCAAAGCGAGGAACGAAAGGGGAGGGTCGCATCTTCGCATCGTATGATGAGGCCATGTTCGCGCTGGAAAACGGCATGGTCGAGCGGCTTACTCCTATCCGATACCGCTTCAGCGGCCTGCTTATGGATCTCACCGCGCAGTACGATGATCAGGCCGTCATGCGCGCGGACGTGCGCGAGGTGCGCAATGAGTTCATCAACACGACCGTCGGCCGGATGATCTTCAACTCGATCCTTCCGAAGGGCATGCCCTTCATCAACGGCCTGATGAAAAGGAAGGGTCTGCAGCAACTGGTCAACTACTGCTATTTGCAGTTCGGGCTCGATACGACCGTCCAGATGCTCGACGATCTCAAGGACCTGGGTTTCCTGCACGCCACTAAGGCAGGGATTTCCATCGGCATCGAGGATCTCATTGTGCCGGACAACAAGGGCGAGCTTGTCGACGCTGCCCGCGAGAGCGTCATCGAGGTCGAGAAGCAGTATCAGGACGGAGCCATTACTGATGGCGAGCGCTACAACAAGATCATCGACATCTGGTCCGACGTCACCGAGAGGGTGTCGGACGAGATGTTTCGAAAGATGGCGCAGCAGGACGAGAGCGGCGAGGAGTTCAATCCTATTTACATCATGGCTGACTCAGGGGCGCGCGGCAGCAAGCAGCAGATACGGCAGCTGGCAGGCATGCGCGGCTTGATGGCCAAACCGTCCGGCGAGATCATCGAGACCCCGATCACCGCCAACTTCCGTGAAGGACTGACGGTATTGCAGTACTTCATCTCGACCCACGGCGCGCGCAAGGGTCTTGCCGACACGGCGCTGAAAACGGCGGATTCCGGATACCTCACCCGCCGGCTGGTTGACGTTGCTCAGGACGTGATAGTCTCGGCGGATGACTGCAACACGCTCGACGGCATCTATGTGACCTCGATCGTGGAAGGCGGCGAGATCATCGAACCCCTGCGGGACCGCATCGTCGGCCGTGTATCGCTCGAGAACGTGAAAGATCCGCTCACGGGTGAGACGATTGTCGGCGTCAACCAGGAGATCACCGAGAACCTTGCCAGCGACATCCAGGCTTCCGGAATCGAGAAGGTGAAGATCCGGTCCGTGCTGACCTGCAAGGCGAAGCGCGGGGTCTGCGTGAAGTGTTACGGCCGCAACCTGGCGACCGGACAAATGGTTGACCTCGGCGAAGCCACAGGAGTGATTGCCGCCCAGTCCATCGGCGAACCCGGTACGCAGCTCACCATGAGAACGTTCCACATCGGCGGCACGGCGAGCCGGACTCACGAACAGTCCACCGAGGAGGCAAAAAACGAGGGAATCGTCCGCTTCCTGAACATCCAGCACGTCACCAACCGCGATGGTAACCTGGTCGTCATGAACCGCAACGGCACGCTCATCATCGCCGATGATGCTGGCCGCGAGAAGGAGCGCTACTCCGTGGCGTACGGAGCTATTCTCAAAGTGAAGGACGGCCAGAAGATCAAACCGGGCCAGGTGCTTGTGGAGTGGGATCCTTACTCCTTCGCGATTCTGACCGAGTTCGGCGGCACTGTCGTGTTCAAGGACATTCACGATGGCATCACGGTGAAAGAAGAGCGCGACGAGAACACGGGCCTGGTTCGCCAGGTGATCACGGAGTCGCCGGAGGAAAAGTACCAGCCCCGGATTGAGATAAAGAGCGAGAAGGGCAAGATCGTCAAAAGCTATCTGCTGCCTTCGAAGGCCCACCTCTGGGTAGATAACAACGAGGAAGTTTACCCGGGCAGCATTCTGTCGAAGATCCCGCGCGAGACGCGCAAGACCAAGGATATCACGGGCGGTCTGCCGCGCATCGTCGAGCTTTTCGAGGCCCGCAAGCCGAAGGAGACCGCGGTCATCACTGAGATCGACGGGATTGTCAAGTATGCCGGGCTCGTGCGCGGTCAGCGCAAGATTGAAGTCCACAACGATAGCGGCATGATCAAGGAATACCTGCTGCCGCGCGGAGTTCATATTAACGTCCAGGAGGGCGAATACGTGCGAGCCGGCGAGGCGCTCATGGACGGCCCTCGCAACCCTCATGACATTCTGCGGGTTCTGGGAGAGAAGGAACTGCAGAGCTACCTCGTGAATGAAATCCAGGAGGTCTACAGGCTGCAGGGTGTCAACATCAATGACAAGCACATCGAGGTCATCGTTCGCCAGATGATGCGCTGGATCAAGGTGGAGGAAGTGGGTGATACCGAGTTCCTTCTCGAGGAACAGGTGGACAAATTCCGCTTCTACGAGGAGAACGAACGGGTCGAATCAGCCGGCGGACAGCCTGCCAAGGGGCGGCCGCTTCTGCTCGGAATTACCAAAGCGTCGCTCTCCACCGACAGCTTCATTTCGGCTGCATCGTTCCAGGAAACCACGCGCGTGCTCACCGAAGCCGCCATCAGCGGGAAGGTGGACTACCTGCGCGGGTTAAAGGAGAACGTAATTATGGGCCGCCTGATCCCTGCCGGGACGGGCATGGAGTTTTACCGCAACGTGAAACTGACCGAAGAGATTATTCCCGAGGAGGCTCCCGAGGTCGAACCGGATCTGGAGGCGGAACTGCTTTCAGGCAACCTCAACCTGGACGCGCTCAAAGGGAAGAGAGCGGATATCGGCTGATCCAATTGAGGATTGCGAATTGCGGATTGAGGGCGGGGATCATCCCCGCCCTTTTTCATTTTCGGTGCGGCTCTTTCAGAACGGACCACAAGTTAAACAAATACAAAGAGATATGCCAACTTGCAGTTCAAGCAAGTGCCACTGCTTGACCACTTATGCCGTCCACGATTTCATAAGTGGGCCGCACGTGAAGAATTTATCAATTATCAGTTAAATGACAAATTCTTTGGGTGGGGCTTTGAACTTTTGAGGTGGCTTTCTCGAGTCCACAGCGAAGAAGGTGAAATATCTAATACCTCTCCGCAGAAACGACTTAATATGACTGTGTGGAAGATCCAATCCGTGAAACTCTTCTGGCGCATTTGCGGGCCCACCTGCGTTGTCCTGCATGTCATTCGGCTCTGCCATGGGTGGTCGAATCCGGCCAAATCCAATGCACTCCCTGCGGCCAGCAGTTTCCGGTTCTTCCACGCGGAGTGCCGCTCTTGCTCAAGCCCGAACAGCGCGAGCGATTCGCCGCCATCCTGAGAGAGGATCCGGATGGGCGGAGAATGGTTCAGGAATACCACCGTTTCGGAACCTGGCGCACACGGGTGAGGACGCTGCTCAAGCCGCCGTCGATTGTTTATGACGAGGACATCGCGCGCCGTTACTCCTGGATCTACGACACTCGGGGCACCGAAACACTCGTAGTCAGCATTGGAGGAGGCCCGGGGCGAGAGAATCCGCGGGTGATCAATCTGAACATGGATGCCTTCGATTCGGTCGACCTGGTTGGAGACGGCACCAACCTGCCACTGATGGAGGAATCCGTGGACACCGTCACCTGCAACGCCGTTATCGAGCATGTACCCAATCCTGTCGACCTGCTTTCGGAAATGGTGCGTGTACTGAAGCCCGGCGGCTTTGCGCAGCTTATGGTGCCGTTTGTGTTTCCGTTCCATGCTTACCCCGGCGACTATCAACGCTACAGCCCGTCGGGGATTCTCGAAATGACCCGCGGCTTTGAGAAAGTCGAACTGAGTGTCCTCACAGGGCCGACCTCGGCAATGCTGGTAATGTTTCGTGAATACTTGCGGTTGCTCCTGCCGGGTGGCAATGGGAGGATAATGCGCCTATTTCTGAACGGTGTCTCGGGCTGGCTCACTTTCCCTTTTAAATATCTCGATCGCTGGCTGAATCGCAAGCCCGAGGCTGCGCATCTCGCGGCGGCCTTCTACTATCTAGGGCGCAAGCCCCTTTGAGCTCGTTGCGTCCACCGGCGAAACGAACGTCACCTGAGCCGATTTGTCTGAGGGATTACTCGCTCGATTCGCACATATCGCGCAGGGTTTCCAGGGAACCTGAAAAGGTTGACTCGGCTCGACCCTTCTCTTCTTTTACTCCGACTGCGATAAGGCTTATGCCCTTCCACGGCCACAGACAATCCACCCGACGTATTGCCGGCATGAGGAATTCGAGGGCTTTTATCTGAAACTTTGAGAAGCGCTTCCGTCCCAGCAGTTTGCCATTGATGTACCAGCCCGGGGCCGAGCTTCGATTGAAATCAAAAATTGTCTCCACCCTAAAATGCGCTTTCTCCATCGACTCCCGCAGCTTCCGTAGTGAATATCGTTCCCGGTGCATCAAGGATTTGTCCAGCGAACCATAGAGCGCCTGAGATTGAGGAACGAGAACTATGGCGCGGCCGCCTTTTATCAAAGCCGAGTGCATATTGGCGAGGGCCGCGTGTTCGTCGGACAAATGCTCGAGCACATTTATGAGAAGAACGGTATCGAATTGGCCCTCCAGTTGGAGGAAATCCTCAGGCTGTGTGGCATCCACCTTTAGGACTCGCAGGTATGGCTTCCCGATGGAGTAGGAGCGAAGGTAATCCAGGTAATCGGAGTTTATGTCGCTGGCAAGATACAGATCACGGGGAATGAACTGGCTTGTGAGGGAGCCGATTCCCGCTCCAATCTCGAGGACTCGATCGCCTACGTGCGGACGAAGGGCGTCCCCAAGCCACTTGTTGAATCGCCGAGCGGACTGAAGGTCTGCAAGGATGTTCGCGCCGTATTGATCATTCTGGTAAATGTCGTCGATAATCCAATGCCTCAGCATGG
>DASQID010000037.1:0-4272 GCA_035631775.1 Acidobacteriota bacterium | reverse complement strand
GGTTGTGTCACCTATGTACATTGCCGAGATCTCTCCGGCCCAATACCGAGGCCGCCTTGTAGCAATCACGCAGTTTAATATCGTGCTCGGAATCCTGCTGGCCTACCTTTCTAACTACCTCATCAGCGGCCTTCACCTTGGCGAAAACGAGTGTCGCTGGATGTTCGGTGTGCAGGCCCTCCCAGCGGTAGTCTTCTTCCTGCTTCTCTTTCTCACTCCCCAGAGCCCTCGCTGGCTCGTCGCTCGAAACCGGGTTGACGAAGCCCGGGCTGTGCTCGAGAAGTGTGGCACCGATACAGGTAACGTCGAGGAGGAGATTAAGGAAATCCAAAATTCCCTGGATCTGCAGCACCACACACTGCAGGAGCCGTTTTATAGCCGGAAGTACATCAAGCCGATTCTGCTGGCCGTGGCGATTGCGATGTTCAACCAGCTTTCCGGTATCAACGCCTTGATTTATTATACGACGCACATCTTCAAGATGGCGGGCGCCGGCGCTCAGTCGGCTTTGTTCCAATCAGTGATCGTCGGGTTCACAAATCTTGTCTTTACCATTGCTGCAATGGCCGTCATTGACCACTTTGGCCGTCGACGCCTGATGCTGGTGGGCTCGGTGGGGTACATCCTCAGTTTGAGCGCGGCGGCATACGCCTTCTACACGGGAACCGGCGGAAGACTGCTGCTCGTCAGCCTGCTGGTTTTCATCGCGTCGCACGCATTCGGCCAGGGAGCGGTGATTTGGGTGTTCATCAGCGAGATATTCCCGAATCGCGTCAGGGCCCGTGGCCAGGCTCTCGGCAGCTTCACGCATTGGGTGATGGCTGCGGCGATTTCGTGGACTTTCCCCATGATCGCGGCCGCTTCAGGGTGGATGACATTTGCATTCTACGCCGTCTGCATGGTAGGCCAATTGATCTGGGTTCTCCTGGTCATGCCGGAGACAAAAGGAATCTCGCTCGAGAAGATTCAGAGGGAGCTCGCGATCGAATAAATCTGCCTGCCTTTTTGTCAGATCACCGTGCCGCTGGAAATGAAGGCCCCTTTCGGCACCACAATGACTCCATCGCGGATGTTGTAGTTCTCTTCGTCCCTTTCCTGAAGGTTGTGGGCATTGATGATGGAGACGTTGTCCCCGATCCGGGCATTCTTGTCGACAATCGCATTTATGATCGTGCAGTGATTGCCGATCCCGATGTTCGGAACTCTCCGGACAGCATTCCGCTCCAGTTCTTCGGCTGTTTCGAAATAGTCCGCTCCCATGATGATGGAGTTCTTGATCGTCGAACCGCCGCCAATCCGGCTGCGCACGCCGATGATGGAGTGCTTGATGTCGGCTCCGTTGAGAATGCACCCTTCGGCAATAATCGACTGGTGGATGTTGCAGTTGTTGAGCTTGGAACCCGGCAGATTGCGCGGGTGCGTATAGATCGGCATTCGCACTTCGTAAAAGTTGAATGCCGGCAGGCTGCCGGTGAGCCCCAGGTTCGCTTCATAGAAGGATCGGATGGTTCCGATGTCGGTCCAGTAGCCATCAAAGACGTAAGCGTAGACGGCATGTTTGTGAATGGTTTCCGGAATGAGCTCATGACCAAAATCCGTTGCGGTCGACTCCGTCAGCAACTTGATCAGAAAATTCTTCTCGAATACGTAGATCCCCATACTGGCGAGATATTCTCGCGCCGAGTCTCCGCTGGAACCGCAGGCAGGAAGCGTACACTTCAGATCGGGAAGCGATTCGGGACGCGGCTTCTCATGAAACGCCACGACACGCCCCTTCTGCTGAATCTTCATGATGCCCAGGCCCGAAGTCTCTTCGGCGGTTACCGGAAATGCGGCCACGGTGATTTCGGCATGATTCTCCTTGTGGAAGTTGAGAATGTGGCGGAAGTCCATTTGATACAACTGATCGCCAGAGAGAACCAGGATGTAATTCACGTCGCTGTAAGGTGCGAAATGCTTGATGCTCTGCCGGACGGCGTCCGCCGTCCCCTGGAACCAATTCGGATTGTCGGGCGTTTGTTCTGCCGCAAGGATATCCACGAAACCATCGTTGAACATGTCGAACTTGTACGTCTGCACGATGTGCTTGTTGAGTGAGGCCGAGTTGAATTGCGTGAGCACGAATACTTTGTTGATGCTCGAATTCATGCAGTTACTTATGGGAATGTCGATGATGCGGTACTTGCCCGCCAATGGGACTGCAGGTTTGCTCCGTTCTTTCGTCAGAGGATAAAGGCGCTGTCCTCTGCCGCCGCTCAGCACGATTCCCATTACATCCTGCATGTCAGCTCCCTCACCGAGGATTCCGATTATAGCATCTTAATCCTTGAATCGGGCATCAGGGGCCGGGGGTCAGGGGTCAGGGATCGGGGGCCCGGGGTCGGGGGCCGGTGTAAGCTTAGTTAGTTTCTGTCGCAATACTCCTTTGCCGAACAGGGAGCGCCCCGAAGGGGCGCAAGCCAGGGAGGGCCGATTGGGTTCGGCTCCCCCTCCCTCCGAACCGGACAGGCGGATCTCCCGCATCCGGCTCTCCAGTTGGTGGTTCACCTGCGACAGGATTGACAAGCTGTAGCATGGGCCGTTACCAGAGAGAACAACCCGTGTGCGCTAAAGAAAGCATTGGGCCAACGTTGATGATCGCGCCCACGGCCACGGCCCCGGTGTCCTTGACGCCGACGCAGGATACTGCGCAGGCGCATCCGGGTCCAGCTGTCCAGCGGCGCGAAGGTCGGCCAATGGCTGTGCTTGAAATACTCAAACCAGCCCTTGACCGACCGATTGACATCCTCGATGATCGTCTGCAGGCTGTGACCGTTCGTGCGTTTGGTCTTGGCCCGGATCGTGTCCTTGAACTTATTGAGGCTCTTCTTTCGTGGCCACTTCATACCGCGTTCAAAGTGGTATCCCAGAAAGTCGAAGCCCCCTTTCTGTGTCGCGTCCACTATCCGTGTCTTGACCGGGTGCAGCTGCAGACCGGCGCTTACTGTCCACTGCCTCACCGACTCCAACGCTTCTTCGGCCTCTGCCTGGCTTCGGCACAGAATCACAAAGTCGTCCGCATATCTCACCATCTCGATTCCCCGCTGTCCATGTCATGGTCCAGCGGGTCAAGATAGATGTTCGAAAGCAACGGGCTGACTATGGCACCTTGTGGAGTTCCCCCCTCCGGTGTCCATTGCTTCATTGCGTCCATCACATCCTGTTTGAGATATCCTTT
Organism: Acidobacteriota bacterium; assembly: GCA_035631775.1. Lineage (GTDB taxonomy): Bacteria > Acidobacteriota > UBA6911 > UBA6911 > UBA6911 > DASQID01. Next base: position 1,055 of record DASQID010000037.1, on the reverse strand, counting down.
CAACATCGCGATCACCGCACCGTCCGATACCTTCTCTTCCACTCGTTCGATCAGCATCTCGTGTGGAATTGTATCGAAGTAGCTTTTCAGATCCGCGTCTACCACCCAGGTGTATCCGCGCCTCAGCAACTCATCCACCCGCCTCAGCGCGTCTTTACATCCCCGGTTCGGCCGAAATCCGTAGCTTTGCTCGGCAAAGTCCCGCTCAAAGATCGGTTCCAGCACGTTCAGCAGCGCGGCTTGCACCACCCGGTCGCGTACCGTCGGGATTCCCAGTGGCCGTTTTTCGTTACTTCCCGGTTTCGGTATCCAGTGCCGCCTGATCGCCTCTGGACGATAGCTCCCTTCCCTCAGCGATCGCGACAGCTTTCCCAGGTTCTCTTCCAAGTGGGCTTCGAACATCTTGATCGTCTGGTGATCCACGCCTGCCGATCCTCGATTCGCCTTCACTTTCGCAAATCCGGCTCGAAGGTTTGCCAGCGCGTACACCTTATCCACCAAGCTGAACCACTTGCCTCCCTTCACCCCCTTTTCGAGGGCTGTCAACATCCGTTCCGTCCAGACGCTCGGTTCAACCCAGTCCCATCGGTCCCGGATCTCTCCAGCTTGCGTAGCCGTTTCCGGCACTCCCGCTGGTTGCTTTTCCGTCGTGCTTTCCGTCACGTATCCACCTCCCTGCGTTCCCTTCGCTCCATCCCCGTTACGGGATCTCTTAGCTACCATGGACGCTCTGACTCCTGTCGGCCCGGCTTCTCGGCCTTCTCAGGCGGATATACCGGTTCTGGTTCCGAACAGGTCTCCCTGCTTCACGCACCTGAACTTCCGATCCCTCCGTCTCCAACCACCCACCAGTCTTTCGATGTCGCTTTTGCACGTTACCCCTCAGCTCATCGAATCTCCCAACGTATCGGGTCTAGCAGGATGCTGAAAAACTCCAACTAAAGTGGCTTTCGCGCATCTGTATATGCAAACTCCTTCGAACCTTTTTCCACGGAGTCAAACGATGCGCGGAACCGACGAACATGAAGATTGGATGTTCAGCTATATCTCGGCGG
>DASQID010000036.1:0-3704 GCA_035631775.1 Acidobacteriota bacterium | reverse complement strand
CAGTTCGTCCCTGCCGGAACCCCCGGTGAGCACGGGGATGTGGTTCACATAGGCATCCGCGACCATTGTGGCGAGAGTATCGTCGGTATTGTGCGTGGTGAACTCGTGCCGCACATGCTCCTCCCAGAGCTGACGCATATGTTCTCGATCAGCATGAGACTCGCGTCCGCCCGGCGTCTTTTTTGTCTTGGTCATGATCAGCTCCGTTGTGGTTGTCTGCGCTGCCGTGTAGGCCTCGCAAATTGGTGACGCACGCCTGTCCGGTGTTCAAGCCCAAAATGTGAATTGATTCTTGCGCCAGCCCTAAGGCGCGAAGTCGCGAAGGAACTCCCAAGTCCTTTGGTTGCGGCTCGGCTGCGCCGAATAATGATCGTGCTGGCTTTCGATCGATGTGTGGCAGATTAGTAAGATACATGTCGACCGAAACCGCATGGAGGCGTCATGACAGAGCTTGATGAGATCCGGCGGCATTTGAACTGTCTTACAGATGAAGAGCTGACTTCAATCCTCCGGGAACATGACGAAGAGCAGTGGCGGCCGGAGGTTTTTGATGTCGTGAGTTCGATTTTGAGAGAGCGCTGTGTTTCGCCCGTCGAGGCTCCTGAACCCGCCGAAGTGGACATTTTGGAAGAGACAGCCGGTTTGGATCTCGTCACAGTGGGCGACTACCCCAGTTATGTCGATGCCGAGACGGATCGATTGGCGCTCGAGTCAAATGGTCTGAGGACATGGATCTTCGATCAGTATGCACCGCATATGACCGGCTTTCGTCCAGGCGTACGGCTTCAAGTGCTCGCTCAGGACTTAATCACCGCCAAGGGGATACTCGAATCCGAACCCGTCCCCTCCTCCGATCTGCCAGGCGAGATCGCCGAGCCGCCGTGTCCGAAATGTGGCTCCAGGAAGGTTACTGAGAGCGCTGAGTTGGTGCTGCCTTCCGCCACTTCATCCAGCTCGCCGACGGAACAGATTTGGCTCTATCATTGCGCATCCTGCGGCTATAAGTGGTCCGATTGGTCCACCTCGCAAGCGTGAATGCCTGAGCGGGCGGCTGCCCGGTTTTTGAGATCGTCCCGGGCGACCCGGTATCCAGGCTCTTCCTACCCCGTGAAGCTACTTACACCACTCTGCTCATGAGTACGGGGCTGACAATGGGAACGATCAGTTCGCTGTTCGGCTACCAGGCAGGAATTATTACTCAGGCGCAGTTTTCGGTGCTGGTTGCCGTTGTGGTTGCGAGTGCGGTTTTTCCCACCTCCCTCGCCCAGAGATACTTTCACCCGCACCATCTGCTTGCGTCGCCGGGAGGTGAGGTCGATCCGGAGCTTCTCGAGTCCGACCCTCAAAGATCTGTGTGACAGCCATAGGAAATGTGGGCTGACAGCGTTCCTTCCCCTTTTTCGTTAGCGCTGCCACATTTCTTGATATTTTCACCGCCCTTGCGGAGTTCAGAGACTTTTTCGGAATCCAGACACCAAACGCCGGAGTTACGCGCATCCGCTGCCCCATCCTCGCCTTTTTCGGAATGAGGGGTGATGTTGGCACTGACGCGGACCTGGAACTGCTCAAATCTTCTGTCCACCGTCAACGAAGCGGCCCCATTCGAGTGGAGACAGTGATGATAAAGAATGCCGACCACACGTATACCGGCGAGGAGCCACAGGTAGCCCAGACTATCTCCCAGTGGGCCGACAGCCTAAGCTCCCTAGAACGGTGAGGCTATGGGAGTGGCACAATGATTCTGACCTGCAACTGAGCGAGCGCTGCGACCCGTTCCACGAGGCATGTAGAAGCACGAGGAAAATCAGTCGCGGAGAATTGACTCCAATCCAGCCCAGGTGTCTATTTCTGTGTAGACAATCTTGAATGTTGTAAAGGAGGAGCAAAATGCAACAACGATTGGAAGTTCAGAAGGTCGCGCCGGGCGCGTATCGAGCAATGGCAGGCCTCGAAAGCTACATAAAGAGCTCGCCGAAATTGGAGCCGTCGCTGCTGGAATTGGTGAGAATGCGGGCCTCTCAGATCAATGGCTGTGCGTATTGTATCGATATGCACCGCAAGGATGCGCGGGCGCGCGGCGAGACGGAGCAACGTTTGTATGCGCTGAACGCCTGGCGGGAAACACCCTTTTTCACGGACCGGGAAAGGGCAGCCCTCACCTGGACTGAAACTGTCACCCTTATTGGTTCAAATCATGCCCCCGATGAAATCTATGAGGAAGTGCGGAAACACTTCACGGAGGAAGAACTCGTCAACCTGACGATGGCGATCGTGGCCATCAACGGCTGGAATCGTCTGTCAATCGCCTTTCGGACGGTACCGGGAAGCTACCAACCGGCAGCGACACAGAAAGTGACCGCAGGAAATCCGCGATAACGCACTTCACGTGCGATTCTGCTCATCCATGCGATCGTGGGCCTTGGTTGCAGCGCAGCTCCTGGGCACTCACACGTTGATCGCATCCCCCCGATCTTGCTTCCATCCTGATTCCGGATTGCAGTTGAGCCGTCCCGACGGTGCGCGGAATTCCGGAGGGCTCCTGTCCCGGTCCCGGTCCGCCTACATTGCGGCGATGACCCCCCGGAGGAAGCCGATCGACTCTGCTGCGCCCGGCAACGGATCCTTCGGGTCCTTCTCGTGCTCGAGCGCCAGCGTTCCCGTGAAGTTTATCTTCCGCAGCGTCCGCAGGAGTTTCGGGATGTCGATCACCCCGCGCCCGATCTCCACGGTAGTGCCCTGCTTCGTGGCCTGCGAGGTGTCTTTGATGTGTATGTCGAACAGGCGGTCGGCATACTTCTGCGCTGCGTCGGACGGGTCGATCCCCGACCGCTGGGTGTGGCCGGCGTCCATACACAGACCGATCCGCTTATCGAGTTGGACGATGCGCTCGTAGGCGCTCTGAGGTGTGGGGTATAGAGGGACGTCTGGTCCGTGATTATGGATGGCTACGCGAATGTCATACTCTTTAACCTTCCTGTTGGTCAGGTCAAGAAGTTCATAGTTCGGGACACCGATGATCATACCCATCCCCGCAGCCTTCGCGTACTCAAACGCGCGATTCACCTCGGTTTCGTTCTTCATGTAAATCACGCCGCCCGCATACAGCTCGAGCCCCGCGTCCTTCACCTTGGCTACCGTTTCGGCGATCTGCGCGGGTGTCGAGTCCATTTTCAGGTGGAAGTCTTTGAAGCAAATCCGTTTGAGCCCGAGGCGCTTTGTCATTGCGAGCGTCTGGTCGACCGGGAATTGGCGGAAGGTGTAGGATGCCATCCCCAGCTCGAAGGGCACCTTTGCAGGCGCGGCTACGGATTTCCCGATTCCCGCTCCGGCCGCACAGCCGACAACGCCGATTCCGGCGACCTGGAGAAACTGTCTTCGATTTGCTCGTTCGATCATGTTCGGTCCTCCCCTTAAGGCGCCCATCTTACCCATAAAATCTGCCAAGAATCACACGAATTTCACGGTACAGCATAGCCGCAACCAAAGAAGATTGGCGTTCCTTCGCGTCTTCGCGCCTTGGCGGTGGTTTTTTAAAAAGCCACCGCTAAGGGCAGGCGCAAGAATAGATTCACATTTTGGCGCGAGCACCGTCGCGCCTGCGGCGCTCCTGGGGCGGGCAGATGCGAGGCGCCGCGACGCAGGCGATATCGGTGTATATCGTCGAGGAGCGGCAACGAAGCAGATGCCCGCCCGCCGCCGCGCCC
>DASQID010000035.1:0-2856 GCA_035631775.1 Acidobacteriota bacterium | reverse complement strand
CTCGAGGTCGACAAGTTGAGTTGCCCCGCAGTCAAGGCATATCTCGACAACTACCTCGGCCAGTATAAGGAAACCCTCGGCGATCTCATGGGAAGGCGCGGCCTGCAATACGTGATCACGGACAGCTGGGAAGCCGGCACTCAGAACTGGACCGACGACATGTTTTCCGAATTTGCCAGGCGTCGGGGGTACGACATGCACCCGTGCCTTCCGGTGCTTACCGGACGTGTTGTGGAAAGTGCCGAATCCAGCGAGCGATTCCTCTGGGATTTTCGGAAGACCATCGGAGATCTCACCACCGAATGCCACTACGAACAGATCAGCGCATCACTGCATGAGCGCAGCATGGGCCGCTATACCGAATCGCACGAGTCCGGCCGGGCCTTCATCGGCGACGGAATGGATGTGAAGCGCAAGGCCGAGGTCCCCATGAGCGCGATGTGGACGGCCCGGCCAGGCACCGCCTCCGCGCAATACGACGCCGACGTACGCGAGTCGGCCTCCGTCGCACACATTTACGGCCAAAACCTGACGGCAGCGGAGTCGCTGACCGCCGGCACCGGTGCATGGTCCTTTTCGCCGGAGACACTGAAGCCGACAGCCGACCGGCTCTTGGCCATGGGATTGAACCGCTTCGTCATCCACACCTCTGTTCACCAGCCGCTGTCCGACAAGGTTCCGGGATTCGGACTGGGCCCTTACGGCCAGTGGTTCACCCGCCACGAGACCTGGGCCGAACAAGCGAAGCCTTGGGTCAGCTATCTTGCCCGCAGTTCCTACCTGCTGCAGCAAGGCAAGTTCGTTGCAGACATCATCCTTTTCTACGGCGAAGACTCGAACATCACGGCTCTTTATGGCAGAAAGTCGCCGGATGTGCCGGCCGGCTACAACTTTGACTACGCCAGCGCGGACGTCATCCTGAACCGTCTCTCTGCCGACGCCGGACGGATCACGACACCAAGTGGCATGAGCTATCGCCTTCTGGCCCTCGACCCGCGCTGCAGGAAGCTGTCGCTGCCTGTGTTGCGCAAGCTCCGAGATCTGGTTAAGGAGGGCGCATGCATCGTGGGCCCCATGCCGCTGGAAAGCCCGAGCCTCAGCGACGACCAGACCGAATTCCGCGCCATTGCCCAAGAGCTATGGGCTGCCGGCACGAGTGTCAACAGAGTTGGGAAGGGCACGGTTTATGCAGAGAAAACGATTGCCGAAGCCCTCGCGGCGCTCAACGCAGGTCCTGACTTCGAGTACACCAAGCCTCAGGCCGACACGAACTTGATGTTCGTCCACCGCGCGCTCGACGATGGCGACCTCTACTGGGTGAACAACCGCTCCAACCGTGCCGAGAACCTCGACGCTTCCTTCCGCGTTCAGGGCAAGGCCCCCGAACTCTGGCACGCAGACACGGGCAAGATTGAGCCTGCCTCCTATCGTATTGTCGACGGGCGCACCAAGGTGCCTCTTCGCCTGGATCCTAGTGACGCAGTGTTCGTGGTCTTCCGCAAGCCTGCCACTGGCGCGTCACGTTCTCTGCCTCAGCCCGTCGAAACCAGGCTTGCAGATATCGAAGGTGCCTGGGAGGTCAGCTTTCAGCCCGGACGCGGGGCACCGGCGAAGATCACACTCGACAAGCTAGGCTCGTGGTCGGAGAACGCGGAAGAGGGCGTGAGGTTTTTCTCCGGTAGTGCCACCTATACCAGGACGCTGGAGGCACCTGCGGGTTGGTTTAAATCGGACGCGAGGATCATTCTCGATCTTGGTGATGTGAAGAACATTGCGGAGATTACCGTCAACGGCGTTCCGATGGGCATTGTTTGGAAAGCACCCTTCCGAGTCGATGTTACAGGAACCCTGAAGCCAGGGAGAAACAGCCTCGAAGTGAAGATAACAAACCTCTGGGTGAACCGGCTCATCGGTGATGAGCAACCTGGAGTCGCAAAGAAGTACACGTTCACGACTCAGCAGTTCTATCGGGCTGACTCACCGCTGCTCCCCTCCGGGCTGCTTGGGCCGGTCCAGCTCGTTTCAAGAACTGCCACGGATTACACAAATCTCACGAAATAGTCTTTGAGGTAGTGATTTTGTTTGTGTAATTTGTGAAATCCGTTGCAGATTTTCATTGGGAGATCAAGATGACATACAACTTGGGTCGCAGGCAGTTCTTCAATGCTTTAGGTGCGGCAACAGCGTCCCTGTGTCTGGGAAGTCCAGCGAATAGTCAGTCGGGAGGCAAGACAATTGCGGCCGCTCCGCGACTGCTATCGGGCTGCTGTGCGTACTCTTACAGGAAATACCTCCAGAAGGGGCCCATGAGCATGGAGGACTTCATTCTCAAAGCGGTCGAACTGGAAATTGATGGCGTCGATATGACGACTTATTACCTGAAGTCCACGGATCCCTCATACCTCGTGGGACTGCGCCGGTTGGCCTTCCGCAACGCAGTGGGTTTCTCGGGGGCGGCAATCGGAACGGATATGTGTCAACCGGAGCCGGCGAAGCGCGCAGAGGAGATTGAGAAGATCAAGAAATGGGTTGATGCTGCGGAGATACTCGGCGTCGCACACCTGCGGGTTTTCGGAGGACAGGTTCCCAAGGGGGCAACCGACGAGCAGGGGATCCAGTGGGTCGTGGAGACAATGAAACGCGCCTGCGAATACGCAGCCACGAGAGGCATCATCCTGGGTATCGAAAGCCATGGGGGCATTACTTCCAAGGCCACCAATATTGTGGAGATCCTGAAACGTGTCGATTCACCTTTTGCCGGGTGCAATCTCGACATCAGCAATTTCCCCGAGAATCCCTATCCTCAGATCGAGATGTGCATTCCCTACGCAACACATACGCACATTCGAGATTTCT
>DASQID010000034.1:0-3278 GCA_035631775.1 Acidobacteriota bacterium | reverse complement strand
GGGGCACACAGGTACGAGATGTCGCCGACCTTTTCAACTCTGTCGACCTCAACGCACTTTCAGGGGGTTATGTGACAGGGAATTCGGACTCTGGCCTGGTGGTCAGCGAGAATTTCGGGAATGATCTCGATTCGAACGTTCTCGATGGCCAATTGCCTGTTTCGAGGAGCTCTTATGTCGTGCCGCACTTCGTCACAGGCGGCGGCTACTCGAGCGAACTCAGCCTGTTGAATATGGATCCTCAAGCCACTGCTCAGCTTACCCTGACTGCATTTGACAACACCGGCTCAGCGATCGGGGGAAGCCCGATCCAGATCTCCCTCCCGCCTGGAAATCAGCTTGTGCAGGCCATCGATCAGGTGTTTCCATCCCTTGCAGGCTCGTTTACGACGGGTTATATCCGGGTGGATGTTGCTACTTCCTATGTGGGGCCGTTCATCACTGCGCCTCCGATTGTCGGCTCGCTGCGATTTACGTCTTCCGGTGGATCGACGGCTCTCCCTGTTTGGCTGGCGCCCTCGTCCGACCTTGTCTACGCTCATGTGGCCCAGAATGGGGACTACTTTACCGGCGTGGCGATGATCAATACAAACCAGACCGCGCTGACAGCAGACCTGCAGGTTCTTGCCGGGGACGGCTCTTCGGTCGGCTCAGTGAAAATCCAGCTTCAGCCGGGGCAAAAGCTGGCAAAACTGCTTTTTGAACTGATTCCGTCCTCGGCGGGTCAATTGGGGGGCTATGTCCGAATCCGGTCCACTCTTCCCATGGTCAGCTTTTCCCTGTTTGGAACAACCGATGGCAAATTATTGAGCGCCATTCCTCCACAGAATGTGTATTGATAGCGACGCGCCGTTCACGAGTGGGTCCGGGCTCCGGCTGCCACAGAGCCACTCGTGGATAAAGCGCTTCACTGACTCTTCGGAAAATCGATTCGGCCTGCTGCACGAATATCAATGTCGACTCTATCCCGGACCCGCAGGATGAATGTGCTTGGATTTTTGAGACCCCATTCTACATACGGGATCACAAACTGAATGCTGGCGCTCAATTCGTTCCCTGTGTGCTGCACCAAGGCGATCAATACAACGGCGTGATCACTTCCATGGAGATGGAACACTCCATGCAGTTCGACTCGGGAGGGTCCGTCGGTGGATAGATTCCCCTGCACCCTCTCCGGAGAAAAGGCAGCTTCAGGGTACTTTGCGCTCTCCAGTATCTCCCTGTGCATCTTCCGATCACGTGCTGGGCTTCCAGTCTCGCCGCTGGTCACGTCCACGACCACCAGGCCGCTTGCCTTGCCGGTTCGTGTGTCGAACCTGATGCTTCCCCTCGTCAGTCTGAATGTTCCGTGCACAGTGTGAAGGGCGGCGCCCAGAGTGAACTCGATCCGCGTCCGCGCAGGATCGAGCTCCAACAAACCTTCCTGGGCGAATGCAGGCACTGCCAAGGTGGGCAGCAGGATCACCAGAGCTGGGAGGCGAGCGCGAAGTGGCTGAAGGACAGCTGCGGTCATAAGATTGCGACTCTACGAAGCCACAAAATGAACGTTCAGGATTCGGGCAGTTCGCTCGTGTGGTTCGTGAAAATTTGTGGCAGAGTCTCTGCGTCATGGCGAGAAACTGCGGGCCCCAAGGGCCTTCCTACATGCGCCTCGAGCAGCAGTGAAAACAGCCGAGGCTTCGCATTGAAAGTGCACAAGATGCCGCGGCGCAAGAGACTATGCCGACCAAGGATAAGCAGCAAGAGGGACATTAACGCCGGCATCCCTGCTATTCTGCGGTGTGAATTTGAGTACTCCGAGAGATTGTTGCCGGCAATGGCCTCGGCCAGGACAGCCGCCTGTTTGAACGCGAGACACAGCCCTGCACCTGTGATTGAGTCGACTGACCCGGAGGCATCACCTGCCAGCGCGACGTGCTCGCGATATACCGACCGCAGGATGCGAAAGGCTGAAACCGCGCCTTTCTCCCTTGTAGCAGGAACTGCGTTTGTCAGGCGACGCGAGAGTGCCGGAATGAGCGCGATTGCATCGTCGAGCTGCAGCCTCGCGCTCCGGGAAACAAGGGCGGCGCAGATCAGTCGCGAATTGACCGGGGTCAGGACGATCTGAAAACTCTCACCCCAATATACCTCCACAAAATCAGTCCAGGGGACAAGCTCGAAGTGCCTGCGGTGGCCGAATCGAATTCGTTCAAGGTGCACACTTTCCAGGCCAGCCCATTTTCGGACGGAGGAGTTCTGCCCGTCGGCCCCGACAATCCAACGGCAACGGACAATGTGCGTCCCGAGGTCCACTCCATCATGCATGAGACCTCTGACCTTGGTCCCCCAGGCCAAGGAAGCTCCGGCTTCGAGGGCATATTTTGCGAGAGTTTCATGCAGGGTCGTCCGTCGAATCCCCAGACCCCAACCGTCTGGGAAAGGAGCTTCAACAGATGCCTGGCCGTCGATAAATCGGATCCCTCGGAATGGGACCGTCTGACCGGGCGGCAGAGACACTCCCAGTCTGGACAATGCCGCAATGCCGTCCGGCATCAATCCCTCGCCGCATGCTTTGTCAATCGGACCCTGCGCTCGCTCGACCACAAGCACGCTGATGTTCTTTTGGCGCGCGGCAATGGCCACAGCCAGTCCCGCCGGGCCGCCCCCGATGATTACAAGATCCACAGTTGATGGCATCCGATCCATGATCACCATTCGAGCAGAACCAACTCCGTGCAAAATCCCGGTCCCATCGCGGCCAGGAGGCTGTAGGTGCCCCTCGCCGGGCGACGGTTCAGCATCACCTCCTCGAGCACAAGAAGAACCGATGCCGACGACAGGTTTCCCGTCTTTCGGAGGCACTCCCAGGAGACCCCCAGTGCGCCAGGAGGAAGATTCAATCCCGCTGCCATGGCCTCCAATACTTTGGGACCGCCCGTGTGGAATATCCAGCTGCCGATGTCTGACCTGGCCATCCCCAAGTCATGCAGGAACGAATCCACATCCCCTGCGAGATGACGTTCTGCCATCAAGGGCACTTCGGCGGACAAGACGATCCGAAATCCGGTTTCCGATATGTCCCAGCCCATGATGTGCTCAGAGTCCGGATAGAACACTGAACGAGTGGCGACAATACTCGGTCCTTGAGCAGGACTTTCAGCCCCACCGATGATGACGGCAGCGGCTCCGTCACCAAACAGGCCGGAAGAAATGAGGTTTGCCGTTGTGAGATCGTCCCGCTGGATGGTGAGGGAGCAAATCTCCACGGCTAGCAGGGCGGCAAATTGATGGGGATA
>DASQID010000033.1:0-4945 GCA_035631775.1 Acidobacteriota bacterium | reverse complement strand
CCTGGTGCGTTCCCTGACATTGAATGTGTGGTTCTTGCTCTTGAGCTGGGGAGGTATAACCCTGGCGATGACATCCGTGGCGCGGCGGCGTGCCGTTCCAGGCTCCATCGCCGGTATGTTGGCCCTGACATCTTACCTCGTCGATTACCTGGCACGCGTTTGGAAACCCGCTCGCCTGGTAAGCTGGCTCTCACCCTTTCATTATTTCAATGCCGTGGATCTAATAACCAGCGGGACTCTCCCGCCCAGGGATCTCTGGGTTCTGGCAGGAGTATCTGTCTGCGGGTTCTGCATCGCCTATGTTCTCTTCGCCCGGCGTGATCTTTAACCGGAGAGGTAAAAACCGGACGTACCTGGATCTTCCTCAGGTTCAGCCCATGGTGCTCACACGTTCCGGCGCAATCTTGTATAGCACACGAACCTCACCCGGTGATCGATAGGGATACTTTTCCACTTTCAGGTATTTCTTCGCCATCTTGTCGATGTGCTCATCCGCGCCGGCTTCGGTGACTTCGGCCACCCTTCCACGGATTTCAATATATCGGTAGGGATTTCTGGGATCCATGATGGAAAGCGCCACACGGGGACTCCGCCTCATGTTGCGGTCTTTCACGCGCCCCTTGGCGGTATTGACGATGACATAGCCGGCGTCATAGTCGAACCAGACTGGGGTTACCTGAGGGCTGCCGTCCGACATAATTGTCGCCAGATTGGCAAAAGCCGGTTGTTGAAAGAGATCCATGAAATTCTCAGGGATCACCTGCGTCATAGCGAACCTCCTTCGATTCCTTGTGAGTCTCCTCGGCCGTTGTCGTTTGCTGAATCTTGAAGACATAGCTTACGATACGCGCACATGCGGCCTCGGCGATGCGCGAAAAAGCCAGACCCAGCTCAAACTCGGGGCTATCTGTGTCCCCCTTCACACGGCTACAGCGTACCACCTTGGCTTTCATGGTCAAGGGACGCTGGGTTCCGGGCATCTGCAGCTGGACGTTGAATGAAGTGCCCAGGGGTATTGCCTGGTGGTAAACCATCGAGAAGCCGCCGCCACTGATTGTAGTCGTGCAGCTGGAGATGATCGTTTCGGAATGCCCGGTGTCTTTGAAGTCGGAGAGTGAGACCACCCGCGCGGAGAGTCGAACGGGCAGGCGCGCCGGCACTCTAACATCCGACCTGCGCTGGAGGCCTGCAATTTGAATGGAATCCCTGCTCATATGTTCCCGCTCCCCCAACGGGTATGCGGTTGAGTCCGGACGAGCTATGCGGTCCAGTCGTCAACGGAACAAATCCTCGTCCGGCGGACGAATAAGATCCAGGCCGCGCCCCTCTGAAGAACTGTACTGAAATCCTTCCACAAGCGCTACGGGAATTCCGAGAGTCTTTCCCATCACAAGTTCGGCTGCTCCTGAAAGTTCGTCGGCAACGGCCAGCAGAGTGGCCTGGAGTGTGCGTCCGAAATAGTCCGGTTTGCCTCGATAGTCGACAAAAGGAGAAAGGCCAGCCACTCCGAGTGCTACGTTGGTCAAACCCTGGCGCCACGGCCGCCCGAATGTGTCGGAAATGATAATCCCGAGGGAGATGCCCAGTGCCTTCTCGAGATCGGCGCGCAACTGCCGGGCAGACCGGTCCGGATCCTCAGGCAGGAGGACAACGGTGCCCATGGGGGCATTGGAGGCATCCACGCCGGCGTTCGCGCAGATGAAACCGTGATGTGTTTCTGCGATCAGTATTCCTCGGTCCATGCGCACGATCCTTCTGGACTCCCGAAGAATCACCTCCACCATGCGCTCGTCCTTGTGATATTGGGAGGCCCAGTCGATTGCCTGCGCTGACGGTTTTACACTGTCGAGCTGAACAATCCTCCCCTCGGCCTTGCTGATGATCTTTTGTGCGACCACGAGAATGCTTCCAGGCGGTACGGCGGGGCCGGACTCGGACGCGGATTTTGGAAGAACGGCTCCGTCCTCTCGAGCAAGACAATCTGCCAGCGCCGTCTGAATAATCCTGCCGAGGTTGTCACCCGGTCGAATCTCGGGAATGCCCTGCAGCCCTCGAATGCGAATGCTATGCGGAGTCAGTCTCACACAGCCTCTCTTTGATTCCCAGCTTCCGGAGGAGATGATAGGTAAGTGTTTCGGAAGAACGATCCAGGAAACGACGCAAATCGCGGGCGTTATCAATGTCAAGTCCGATGTTGTAGTTTTCCACGATGCGGAATGCAGCTTGCGAACGTTTTGCTTCCTGTTGATGCAGGATGAAACTGTTGGGTCCGAAGCGCGATGGGAAAAGATCCGGCGGCTTTCTCAAGATTGCGTTCGTACCCATGCGGTCACATGAGGGTACGAGGACCGCGAAGGGCGCAGGCGGGCAATCCGTGAGAATCTGCTCCAGATCGGCGGCTGTGACGAGAGGGAGGTCAGCGGGCAGGCGGAGAACGGCCCCCACGCCTTCCCGGCGCAACTGCGCCGAAGCGGCATCCACCGAGACACTCTCCGAGATTTGGCGCGACTCCCTGAGGGTGCGCCAGCCCAGCCGGCGAGCCCGTTGCGCCGTCTCATCCGAGTCTGTGACCACGGCTACCCTTGCATTCAGGTTTATCAGGGCGGCGGCAACATCGTCGAACATGGTTCTGGCGAGCATTGCTCTTTCCGTGTTGGTAAGAACCTTGCTCAACCGGCTCTTGGCATTCTCATGCTTCTTGACCGGCACAAGGATAATTGTACTCACCTTACCATTCCCATTGCCGCTTGTGCGAGATCGACCCTGGCTTTCTCAGTGTCCATGAGGGTTTGAGCAGTGTGCACCGTGAGGCCGAGATTGGAAATGCGTCCGCGGAGATGCTCATCCCGTGTGTCCAGCAGGAAAGCGTCAATCAGTTCCGCATAGATCGCAGCCACCCCGGCGGATGAGACGTCATGGCCGAGTTGAGCCAGCATAGCCGCCGTCGGCCCCTTGATTGCACGGCCGGCGATCACCGGGCTTACGGCCACTACCGTTGCCTGAGACGCGCTGACGGCAGCCCGAACTCCGGGCACGGCGAGAATCGGGCCGATGCTGATAAATGGGTTGCTCGGGCACACAATAATCGCGTCCGCCGACGCCAGCGCCTCCAAGACCCCGGGTGCCGGCTGCGACTGGTCTGCATCTTTAAAAGTAAAGCCGAGGACTCGCGGCTCACACTTTCTTCGCACGAAGTAATCCTGAAATTCAAGGACTCCCTCCTCCGTGCGGACAAGAGTTGGAACAGGGGAATCACTCATGGGCAGTATTCGGCAGCGTATCCTGTTTCGCATGGAAATCGCGGATGTGGCTTCGGAAAGAGTGCGGCCTTTCTGCAGCATGTCCGTGCGTATAAGATGGCTGGCGAGATCCAGATCGCCAATGCGAAACCAGGATTCTCCCTGCAGGACAAGCAGACGTTCGAGACATCTAAAGGTGTCACCGCGCACTCCCCAGCCGGTTTCCGGATTGTCCAGGCCTGCAAGTGTGTAGGTCACCGTATCCAGGTCTGGGCAAACGTAAAGCCCCATCCAACGGAAGTCATCGCCCGTGTTGACAACAACCGTCAGGTCTTCCTGAACCACTACTTTGATCAAGCCCGAGAGGAATTTTGCGGCACCTACCCCGCCGGCCAAGGCTACGACCTTCATTTAACCCCACGTGGCAAGAAAATCTTCAGCGAATCTCGCGCGATTCTGGTGCCAGATCTTGAGAATTTCATTTTGTCTCCGACACCTCACCAGCAGGGCAGCGCGGGCATCTGCTACGTTGCCGCTCTTCGACGATGTACACCGATATCGCCTGCGTCGCGGCGCCTCGCATCTGCCCGCCCGGCGCTCGCGCCTAATTGCAAACGTCATTCATTGATAGACCCTCACACCAGTTCATCAGTCAGAGTCCTTCAATCCGGTATCTGGCACCTTTTTTCTTGTAGCGGCGATTGAGGTTCACGGCGAGAACCGTCATCCGCTCCAGGATGCGTGCGATTTTTAGCGGTCCTGCGTCCAGGGGTCGCAGCGTCGGGAGCATGCGCGCCGCCTCCATCACCTTTTCGCGCGCCTTGCCCGAGTCTCCACAAACGAAGATGTCACAGTTCAGCTCCGACGAGAGATCAGCCAGTAGGTGTGCCGGGACTGTCTTGAACGCCGCCACGAGGTCAACACCCTCCGGGATGTGACGGGCCAGGAGTTCCGAGTTAGAGCCGGTCTCGAGTTCGACATATTCGGCTCGTCCCTCCCTGAACGCCATGGGAACAGTGACATCGATGAGAACCTGTCCGGCGCGGAAGTCAGACTTGCAGGATTCGATGGCCGCAACTGCATTCTCGTAGGGCACCGTGAGAAAGACAATGTCACACGCCGCAAGCATCTTGCCGTTCTCCATGCCCAGGATCGAAGAGTTACCTAGCAGTTTGTTGTATTCGCCTGCCGCAGCCTGTGCCCGCTCCTCGGATCGAGAACCCAGGACGACGGTCGCTCCCGCAGCCGCAAACCTCAACGCAAGTCCCTTACCTTCGATCCCTGTACCGCCAAGAAAACCAATCTGCATGTTACTCCTGGCTGCTGGTGCGCCGGCCACCGATCAACTGAGGCGCGACAAAGCAGGCTCTCAGCCCGCCACTCTCATAGAGTATTGTTTTAGCATGATTCGATTATTTCGTGAAATCTGTGTGATTCGTGGCGGGTTTTGACTGGTGCCGGTCAGTAGCGGTTGTGGTAAAGACTATCTGTGGTTGCGCGGAGAGAAAGCTTATCGGATGCTCGGGAAGCTAGCCGGTGCTGCAAGGGACTCTTTTCGGCGAGGTGACACATGACTGTAGGGTGCCGCAAGACTGCCTTAATCCTCTTTGCCGCTGTAGCGCTGTCTCCCGGCGTTGTTTCGCAGGGAGGAAGCTCCAAGGCGGATCCGGATGCGGGCAAGGTCGTCGTTTACCGAGACGAATACG
>DASQID010000032.1:0-7397 GCA_035631775.1 Acidobacteriota bacterium | reverse complement strand
CGCTGCAGTTCGAAGATATCGACGAAATGACGGGCCGCCGCTTCTTTGGCGGCGCGCACTTCCGGCAGTTCGAGCGAGCCGCTGAGGTAGGTCCAGGTGCCCCGGGCATTGATCAACGGCCTGACACCGATGCGTGTGTAGATGTTGTCCTTCCGATTGCGCCTCACCGCCGCGGCTGCTTTCTCGAGCATACCGTGAGCGGCGAAGTAACTAAGTAACGGGAACGCGCTCACCCGTTTCATGAAAAGGCGTCGATCAAGTGCGCCTAGAGTTCCCATCCTATCCTCCGCAACGCCGATCCTCACCGGAGTGGGTCACCATTTCTGCTTGTTTGTGTCGATCCAATAGCGCGAGTCCTTAGGAATATCTTCCCACATGGGGATACTTAGACCGTAGGGGTGGTCATACACGATCTCCCCGCCAAATAAGGTCATAACACATTGGAGTTTCTTATCACCCTTTATCTTCCCGCCGCCTGAACCGCGATAACTGAAGTTCCCTTGAAGCATTTCAAATACGGCGATATCCGCGGTTGATCCAACGCTCAGGTTACCCAGGTCGGGCCGCCTTATTATCTGTGCGGGATTCACTGTTGTACGTCGAATGACATCCTGGAGCGGTACTCCCAGGCAGATGAACTTCGACACGACATTGGTCAGGTTGATGCCTACAGTGACTGGAGTATCGGAAAACAGATCTGCGCTGATCGTATCGGGGATAAAACTCTGCCGGACTGCGGGTACCACGAGCCTGAGAACGAAGCTGCCGCCTGCATGACCCAGGTCGAATTTGATCCCGCGCTCCTTGGCCTTGATAACATCAGGATTCAGTTTCCCATCCTCCATCAGGAAGGGATAGCGACTTGCCAGACAGTGGGTGACAATGTCGCCCGGGCGCAATTTCTTGAGCAAGAATTCACGGTAGGATCTCTCGGGGAATTTCCCCTGAGGCGGCTGCGGCGTGAAATCTGCCATAATCGGCAGGCCGGCCAGACGGCCTGCCTCGAGAGTGCTGTCAATCGACGCCCAGGGGGTGCGCCTCTCATCAAAGGTCCCGCCATAATGACCGGTTTTGAATCCGACGATGATATTCGGGTATTTTTTCGCAGTGTCCGCTGCAAGCTGTACCTTAAATTGGGAGGGATCCTGCTCCGCTTTGTCAGATTGGGCGCCGGGCGCCGCGATATTGAGAAATGAAAGAATCCTCATCTTTGAGCGGTCGATGATCTTTTTGAAATCTTCGAAACTCTCCGCCCCTGCGGTTCCGCCGTCGCAGCATGTGGTAACCCCTGAAGGCAAGCAGTGATGATCTGCGATGAGTGATGCGGTGACACTAAGGTTCGTGTAATAACAACATATGTGCAGATCGATCAAACCGGGGGTCACGTAGTAGCCTGAAACATCAACTGTTGTTCTACCTGCGGTAGCCGGGATATCTCTATCGACACGAGCTATTTTCCCTCCCTGCACAGCAACGTCCATTTGCTGATTTATACCGTTACTAACGTCGATAACGTGCCCCCCCTTGAGAACCACATCGTACATTTGAGTTCTCTGTGCAAAAGCGGGTGTAACTGTCAACGCATACGGTACGACCGCCGTGGAAAAGAATTCTCTTCTGTTCATGACGACTTTCCCCTGTAGGTTTCGTGCATGTTCGATGCGCAATTGTAGTCCGGCTTGACCCGGAGATTGGCGCCTTTTTTTTTTGCTGCGTAGTTAGCAACGGTTGTCGGTCTGCATGCTCGGGACGGATGAGAGCACGGTAGAAATCAGGGGCTGCCTGCCTGAAGCGAGTCTGTGATTGAGAAGAACAAGCGGTCAGATTGGGGTCCGCGGTAGTGCCTCGTCGCACCTTGCTGCCTCTGGGGCCTTCATTCGATCTGAGGGAGCCGTTCGATGAGAACAGGACATTGGGTATTGACCCTGCTCGGATTCTTCCTTGCGCTGTTGAACATAAGTCAAGATTCGTCATCACAGGAGATCCGAGTCGACGGGGAAAACATCTCCATCGAATTCAACAAGGCTGGATAGTTAGTTCATGAACGGCGCTCCTCCCTGCTATAACCCGGCGCACAAGCATCCTGTTCCCGAGGCCGCAGTGGAGGCGGTGCCCAACTTCTTCAAAGCCATTTACGACACGGCGCGCCGCATCAAGCTGGACGAGCTGGTCGAGTTCTGTCCCTGCGGAACAGCTTATTCTTTAGAAAGGGATTGCAGAGCGAAACCAACATAGTAGAATCGACGCATTAGCGGTCTCGCATCAGCAGCCCGTCTCCCATGAAAATAGAGGTTGGGGGACATGAGCGCTAACTTAGATTACATTTCTTTAGCAGGTCTGGACTTGGATCCGGACGTGCACCTAGACGTTGTGCTAAACCTGGTCCACAGGGAAAAAGGGGACATTCCCTTTTTCCACCCACACCGCTGGTCTCACTTTGATTTTCATCGACTGTGGCGAGCCGCAGGCTCATAGGAACTCCTATGAAAAAGGGTTGCCGTGTGCTCCTGGGTGACACTGGGCGTCACACTTCGCGGGAGGTCCGGTCAGCGACCGGCCCGCACAGGAATCAGCAGAAATGACGAGAAAAGAGAGGGGCAGCCGAAGGCCGCATGATACAACAGATATCCTTTTTTCATGCTCCGTGGTGAGCCGCAGGATCGTGGAGACTTGGAAACATGGAATGTCCCCCTTATTCACGCAAGGGCCATGACGCGATTTTGGGAGGCTGGGCCAGCCCAAAAGGAGAATGCCATGATTCGAATGTTCAATTCCAACAAAGCTCGTGTCATCCGTCTCGTTTTTTCCTTCCTTTTGGCGGCAGCTTCTGCCGTCGCTCAGCAGCCCTGGAAACCCAGCACGGACTGGGGACACTGGCGCCTGGGACACCGAGCCGAACTGGACTTCCTTATAAAAAACAATCTCACCATCACCTTTGGGTCGGGGGCGCCGAACTTTGAGAGTGTATCGCGGAAAGATTTTGACAAGGCGATGGAGAAAGCCAAAGCAGACAACGAAGGTTTCCATGACAAGGGCTACATCGTGCTGCGCTACCTCTCCACTTCGCTAGGCGGCACATCAGACACCGGTGAGTCCAGCCCCCGCAGGGACCAGATCCGCATGCTCAAGTTCTATAACGAGAACTGGAAAGACTTTGAGGACTATATCGGTCCGAAGCCTGATGATGATCCGACCACGTGGATTACCGTCCGTCCGGATGGGACTTTTCCTTTCTATCGATATGCTCCTTACGGCCGGAAGCCCGGCAAAGGATTTGAAACATGGGGCTGCCCGAACAATCCCTATTACGCGCGCATGATGGAGGGCTCGATACGCGCGCAGGCCGAAACGGGAATCGACGGCTCCTATGTTGACTGGACGCAGATCGCGGGCGGCACCTGCTATTGCAGGTACTGCCTGAAGAACTTTGGTGCCTACCTCGAACGGTATCTCCCCCGTGAAGTGGCAAAAGCCAAATACGGCATCACCGACTACGCCGGGATTCGCCTGCCTGAGAAGCGAGGAGAGCCTCTCTGGATGGAATTCGTCATGTTCCGGTACCACACGGTCGCCGAGTTCCACAAGCGGCTGCGCGAAGCGGCCCGCAAATACAATCCGCACTTCATGATCTCGGGCAACGTGTTCGGCGGCTTCGGCTACGGCCCCATCGCCTACGATGCCGCCGGCAACATGGAAATGCTGGGCCGCGACGGATACGACGATTTCGTCTATTCCGAGATCCAGGAATATCTTGATTCTGCGCCGCGCAAGGACGAGAAGGGCACCAAGATTACCAACGGGCCCGCCTTGAAGTTCCTGGCTGCCGCCACGCACGGCAAACCGGTCATTGAATATGCGATCGAGATCACACCCCCGATCTTTCCCAACCCGGCCGAGCGCTGCCTGAGTGCGATGTCGCAAATCAACATAGCGGAAGCCGTGGCCAATCACTGTGTGTTCCGTGAGAAGAGGGAAACTCCACCCGGTGCCACGCAGATCTACCGGTTTCTCGCCGCTAACGAGGACAAACTCCTGGGTCAGCAGTTGTTCAGCAATGTGGGGATCTTGACTTCGCTGCGGCAATACATGGCGGACGAACTGAGTTTTTCCTTCAGCGCCTCGCGCGTCCTGGCCGACCGAGGCATCGCTCATGTGATGGTGACCGAAGACGACTTGCTGAGACCCTCACTCAGCTCCTTTGACCTGATTGTGGTGCCCTACCTTCCCCTGTTGAGTGCCGGCCATCAAAAGGCGTTGGTGGATTATGCCGCACGGGGCGGAACGGTATTGATTTTGGGCAACAGCGGCGCGAAGGATGAATATAACCTGCCACAAAAGCTCGTGGCACTTGCGGCGCCTTTTGGCGGATCGTACCCGCAGTCCGAAGCGGCCAGAAAGGTCGGGGCGGGAAAGCTTGTGTTTGCGCCCTTGACTGTTCCTTTAAATCGGTTCCTGATTTCCATGAAGTCCAAAGGCGAATACACAACCTTCGGCCCGACGATGGCCGACGTGTTTGCGGACATCCCGGAAGGCTACACGCGCAACCGCATCGATCCTGCATTGCGGCAGGTGTTGGAGAAACTCGCCGACACGGTCACAAAGACTCTCGGACCCCGGATTACCCGGCTGGCCGCTCCTTCTCCTTATGTGGAAGTGACGGCCATGCTGGACAAGGCCGGAAATCGAATGCTGCTCCATATCGTGAATTATGACGTCACGGTGGACGGTGAGATCACGCCGGCTCGCGGGCTCAAGGTGCAGGTTGCGCTTCCCCCGCACAAAAAGGTGCGTAGCGTTACCTTCAGCGGGACGCTTTCGGAAATGAAACCGCTGAAGTATCAGACCTCGACGCAAGACAAGCGCACCTTGGTTTTTGACCTTGATCAGGTAAACGTTTATGGACTGGCCGTGATCGAGTTTGAGTAGCGTCATCCAAATAGCGTCACAGCCCCTGAGGTGCGGAAGGAACACATAAGGATAAGAGAACCTGACATTTTTCTGGCGGGTCGATGACCCGCCGTCCGCGTCACACATTTTCTGAAGGAAGCAACAGGAATACAGGGGGCACACTCGATGAACTCCAGAGGGTTGTCAATCGTCGCATTGCTTATCCTGTCTTTCCTGGGGTTGCTGGTCAGCCAACCCGGCTCCAACCAGGACTGGACGCATTTCGTCCGGATTGGCGGATATGGGCTGCGCCTGGATCGCATCGATGACATTGTCAAGAACGCCACCGAGACTCACGTCTTCGGGATTGAAACCGACAACGATATTCCGGGGCGCTACGAGAGTTTTCTCGACCCGACCGAAAAACTGAAAGCCATCAAGGCAATAGCAGAAAAGGCGCACGCTGCTCGAAATTACGCCTATGTTTATATTGCTGGCCTGGAATGTATCACCGCCAATGCAGATAAACAAACGCACTCCTTCCTGAAAGACCATCCGGATTGGGTGCAGCGGAAGGTCACGGGCGAGCCTGCGGTCTTCGGCGGCGGTTCGGCGTTCTGGATTTCAAAGGGTGATGAAGACGTCTGGATCAGCCCCTATGCTGCCGAGTGGCGCAAGATTTATATGGAGCGCGTTCGACAGATTGCGGCTTCCGGGATAGATGGCGTCTACGTGGATATCCCCTACTGGATGACCCATTTCGACGGCTGGGAAAACACCTGGGCCAGTTTTGATGATTTCACCGTTGCAGCCTTCAAGAAAGAAACAGGGTTGAACGCCAGAACAGACCTGAAGCTGGACGACTTTAATGATCCGGGTTTCCGGCGCTGGATTGATTTCCGGATGAGAACCCTCACCGATTTCATCAAGGAAATTAATGACAACGTTAAGTCCGTGAGTCGCCAATGTGTGACCATTGCAGAGATTTATCCTGGGATCGAAGAAGATGTGGTTCGAGTCGGCGCCGATGTCTACCAGATGTATCCGGTGGTGGATGCGATCGCCCATGAATACAACCTTGCTTCCGGTGGCGGGACAGCTGCCGCAAAAACGCCTCTTGACTGGTTTGGGCAACTGATCGGCATTCTCAGCTTCCGATCGTTTGCGGAAGGCAAGGCCTCATGGATGCTGACCTATTCCTGGGACGGTGAGAAGAAGGTAGAAGCGCGAGAGGCCATGAAAAACATGTTCATGGCGCAGCTGATGGCCGGAGCCAACGTGTGGGATGCCCGGGGGCATGTCATGTCCGGCTCCAACGATATCCAAACCCGGCGAGAGATTTTCAAGTGGATTGCGGAACACGAAAAAACATTCTATTTGCCAAGACATCCGATTAACCCGATCGGGGTGTACTTCTCACCTCAGACCCGCAATTACTTTGCCGAGGAATTCATTGAATCCTACAAGGGTACGCTGGCACTCCTGATGCAATCACACCTGGAGTATCAGATCGTCACCCCGAGGACTATTCGGAATTTCAGCGGGGCTTTGCTGATATTGCCCGACGTGAGGTGCCTCAGCGCGGAGGAGGTCGACGCAATTCGGTCGTATCGGATGACGAAGAGGGGTTTGATCGTGACGGGTGAAACGGGTCAATATAATGAACGCCGCGAGTCACGGAACGCGAATCCTATTCACGAGTTGCTCGGGATTGGGGAGCCCAGGAAGAAGGCCTCTAGGGGGAAGGAATTCAAATTCATCTTCGATCCTAATTGCCCGGCCAGGGCCTATTTCAGGCAACTGACAAAGGAGTTTGACTCATTGGCGGCAGGAGGTGACTACAAGGGTAGCCGATTCGACCGACTCAGGATCCAATTTGTGGAAGAACTCGAGCGGGTCACAGACTATAGGCCAGCGGTAGAGATACAGGCATCACCCTTCGTTGCGTCACAGATCAGCCAAGTAGATGGAAATCCTCATGTCTTTATGGCGAATTTCAAGGGCCTCAAAAGCAAAGAGGCTGCCGTTCAAACGCCTGAACAAAACATAACGATTTCCTTTCCAGCAACGCGTAGGGGGAGGGTACGATGCCTTCCCTTTCTGGGAACAGTGGAGGAACTTGTCGGGAAGTGGGAAGATGGCAAGGTGACCTGCATAGTCCCTGAAACGAAAAAAAGCATGGTGGTTTGGGTGGAATGAGCGTTGTCTACCCGGAATCAAAAGGCCGCGTGTTCGAGTCACGCCGGGCGCACCATTTAGATTCAATCACTTGCAGCAATTCTAAGAACAATTTCGGAAGCATTAAATCCCCAAGGTACCCATTTTGATACCCATTTTTTCTAATCTACGACCTTCAATCATCCGCAAAAGCTGCTTCGCGGCCGATCTGCGAAGGAGAGGGATTACCGGGGGGATCACTGCTAAACGGCAGCCAATCCTGCCTATCCTTCGGGAGGGAGCACGATCCTCAGATGTCGGTTACAGTCCGAGGCACCCGACTCGGTGTGGAC
>DASQID010000031.1:0-5757 GCA_035631775.1 Acidobacteriota bacterium | reverse complement strand
ACAACCTCGGTACCTGGCCTCAGGGCGTCAAGAAGAGCTTCCTCTTCAATGACCTTGGAGCCGTGCCTCTCCTGTGCAACGTGCACCCTGAAATGTCGGGCTACGTCGTTGTCGTTCCCACGCCGTATTTTGCCGTCACCGGCAAGGACGGTGAATACGAGATCAAGGGAGTGCCGCCGGGCAAGTACACCCTGAAAACGTGGAGCGAGGAGGGGAAGCCGGTTACTCAAGAGATTGAGGTGGCGAATGGGACCGTCACGGCTAACCTGAATGTCCACCGCTGACTCTAACCCATAGAGACTCCCTACGTCCTTTGGGTCACACTCAGGCTCTCCCAAGAGCTTCCACCTGGGAGCGTCAGGAAATATTCCTGAGACGTCAAGATGACGCGCACAAAACTGGTCGACCTTGATTGGCTCGATTCGAATTTCCCGTGTATGACGGCGTGTCCGGTGCACACGCAGGCAGGACGGTATGTGACGCTCATCGCCGAGGGTCGCTATGAAGAGGCGTACCGGTATGCCCGCATGCCGAATCCGATGGCCTCGATCTGCGGGCGGGTCTGCGGCCATCCGTGCGAAACAGCATGCCGCCGGAAGAACCTTGATGCCCCGATTTCGATCCGGGCACTCAAAAGGTTTGTCACCGAGCGGTATGGGCCGGAGTCGCGTAAGCCCATTGATGTCTTTCCCGACAAGCCGCAACCCACTCATGCCGAGCGAGTGGCGGTGATCGGATCAGGTCCGGCCGGCCTTTCCGCGGCCCATGACCTGGCCCTGCTCGGATATCCGGTTACGATTTTTGACGCGGCGCCGGTTCCCGGCGGGATGCTTCATCTGGGAATACCGGAGTACCGGCTCCCGCGCGACGTGGTGCAGGCTCAGGTTCGCGAAATCCTCGACCTGGGTCCCGAGCTTCGTTTGAACTCCCGACTGGGCAGGGACTTTTCGCTGGCGGAGCTTCGCGCACAGGGATTCGAAGCAGTGCTGCTCGCACTGGGCCTCGGCCGAAGCCGTGACCTGAGCATTCCCGGGAATAATCTGGATGGCGTCATCAAAGGGGTCGATTTCCTGCTTAACGTCAACCTGGGTTATCGATTCAGCATCGGGAAAAAAGTCGTAGTGATTGGCGGCGGTAATGTCGCGATAGACGTGGCGCGGTCAGCTTTGCGCCAGCAACAACAGCAAACGATTGAGACCATCAGTTCCTCTTTTCTGCCCGACAAGCTGAGCGAGAGTGAACTGGAGGTCGCAATGAAAGAACTGATGGATGTCACCCGCACGGCTCTGCGTCTCGGAGCCCAGGAGGTCCACCTCGTGTGCCTGGAACAGCGCGAGGAGATGCCCGCGTTTGAAGACGAAATTGAGGAGGCGCTGCGCGAAGGTTTGAAGATCCATGCTGCACACGGCCCAAAGAGCTTTCTTGGCCAAGGGGGCAGGCTCGTTGGGCTCGAAACCATACGCTGTACATCGGTCTTTGACGAGCGGCATCGTTTCAACCCCACTTTTGAGCCGGGCACGGAAAGCGTGATTCCCTGCGACACGGCCGTCCTGGCAATCGGCCAGTCGGCGGACCTCTCTTTTCTGACCCCTGAGGACGGGATCGAAACCACTCGCCAGGGCCTGATCTTGATAGATCCCGAGACGCTGATGAGCACGGCGCCCGGAATCTTTGCCGCAGGCGACATCGCCTTTGGACCACGGCTGATCATCAGTGCCACTGCGGACGGGAAGAAAGCAGCCGCGCAGATCGATCGCTATCTCCAGGGCTCGTTATGGAAGGCGAAGCCGAAATACGTGCAGATCACCGTTCTCGACCACCACGAGATGGCGGCGGACTTCGATGAGTATTCGCGACTCCCCACCCCCACAATTGCACTGGATCGGAGGACCGGCGTTACTGAGGTGGAATCCGGATATACCGAAGAACAGGCGCGCCGCGAAGCCTCCCGCTGCCTGCGCTGCTGGATCAACACCATCTTCGAAGGAAACGAAGCCGAGGGAACCGAGTGCATACTCTGCGGCGGTTGCGTGGATGTCTGTCCGGAGAATTGCCTCAGCCTTGTGCCGCTCAGCCAGTTGGCAATCCCGGATGACACCCGGGTCAGACTGGCCGCGGAAGCCCAGTTTCAGACAGGCACGCTTCAACATCTGGGAATCTCCGATCTAGCCTCGGGCGAAGGATCGGTCATGATAAAGGATGAAACCATTTGCATTCGCTGTGGCTTGTGCGCCGAACGATGCCCGGTGAAAACCATCACCATGGAAGCCTACGAGGTATTTGACCCAGAACAGGTTGTGCAACTGGAAATCAAAGATTATGAGTGACTACACAACGGTCCCGGACGCCGAGGACTCGGGTGCCGTCGGAGGGGGCGGGCTAATTAACCGCCGGGATTTCCTGGATGAGTTGACCGCTGCGGCTCTGGGCATCGCGGGCCTTGGAGCCGTTGCGGTGACATTACGCTATCTCTCGCCAAACGTGCTGTTCGAGCCGCCGACAAGTTTCAGGGTCGGCACGCCGGAAGAATACCCGGTGAACTCGGTTGCATATATTGCGGAACAGCAGGTCTACATCGTCAGATCGCCGGAGGGCTTCTACGCCGTCTCGGCAATTTGCACGCATCTGGGCTGCGTCACACAATGGAAGCAGGACCTGGATTTGATTGCCTGCCCATGCCACGGAAGCAAGTTCCAGAGGGATGGTTCTGTGGTAACCGGTCCCGCGCCGCGCTCGCTTCCCCACTATGCCATCCATTTGATGCCCGACGGCAATCTCCTCGTCGACAAGCTGGACATTGTTCCGCCGTCGCAAATCCTCAGGGTGTGAAAGGAGCCATGAACCCAACCTGGACCGCACGCGCAATCGACAGTCTGCGCGCTACTCGCGTCTGGCGGTCCGTTTTTCGCCGCGGCCCGGCACGCACCAACCGCACGCGCAGCATGGCCGTCTTTGGGAATCTCTTTCTCCATGTCCTGCCTGTGAAGGTGCGCGACCAATCCCTCCGGCTGCGCGCGACTTATTATCTTGGATCGTTCTCCTTTTTTCTGTTCCTCGTCTTGAGTGCGACCGGTATCCTGCTGATGCTCTACTACCATCCTGCCGTGCCCCAGGCCTACCGCGATATGAAGGACCTCCGATTTGTTGTATCCAACGGTGTATTCCTCCGCAACCTTCATCGCCTCGCCGCACAGGCCATGGTGGTGGCCGTATTCTGGCACATGTTCCACGTCTTCTACCGCGTCGGATACAAGCCGCCGCATGAATTCAATTGGGTGATCGGGGTCGGGCTGCTGCTTTTCACCCTGTTCCTCAGCTATACGGGCTACCTGCTTCCGTGGGATCAGCTGGCTTTCTGGGCGATCACGGTAGGGACCAACATCATTTCCTATGTGCCGGTCCTTGGCGGCCCCATACGCTTCCTGCTGCTCGGGGGACACACTATCGGAGAAAACGCGTTATTGCGGTTTTATGTGCTCCACTGCGTCATTTTGCCGGCGGGAGCGGTAGTTCTCATCGCCATGCACTTCTGGCGCGTGCAGAAGGATGGGGGTCTGACTGTCCGGGGAACAAATGAGCGAGAAAAAGATCTATGAGGCCGGTTTCGGCTCCGATGCGTCCAAGGATCCGCAAAGGATTGTCTTCATAACCAAGAAGACTTCGGCAAAGGTGACAGGGTCTGTGGGACGCCAGCTGATGTCGTTCCCGCATGTCGTCCTGCGCGAGGCAATCGCCTTTGAGATCCTGACCATCGTTCTGGTGTTGATCGCGCTCCTCTGGGACGCACCGCTCGAACAGGTCGCCAACCCTCTCCAGACGCCAAATCCGGCCAAGGCACCCTGGTACTTCCTCGGACTGCAGGAACTGCTGCATTACTTTCCGCCCATCCTGGCGGGAGTACTCATTCCGACTCTCGTCATTGTTGCGCTGGTCGTCATTCCCTATTTCGACATAAATGTCGAAGGCGCGCCTCTCTGGTCGAATGCCGGCCGAAAGCGAATCCGGATTTTTGTAACTGTCCTGGGCGCCTTGCTCCTTTTTTTCGGAATCTACCAGGCATGGACGGTCTTCATCCCGACGCTGGCAGTCGGAGGCACGGCCCTGGCCGCTCGATTCTTCTCTGCCGGCAAAGGAAGGCTGTGGGCTTTCCTGCGCTCCCGGGCGCTGTCCTGGTGGGTCATGACCTGGTTCATCTTTGTCGCGGTTGTTCTGACCGAAGTCGGCACCCACTTCCGGGGTGCCGGCTGGTCGTGGGCCTGGCCGTGGAGGTAGCATGACTGTCGAGAACATGGGGAAGGCAACCAGAGGCCTGCGTATCGCACTCGCCTTATGCAGCGTGTTGTTCCTGGCCGCCCTCGCCATCTCTCCGATCAGGGACACGATGCAGGAGTGGAAGCAGTACAAGCGGGCGTATCTGCGCTTTGCTGAGTCCCGGCCGGACACTAAGCGACTGTTGACGGATCTTCACTCAGGAATCGATCAGATCTGGCTGCCCCCTCTGAACGTGGTGGATCGCTGCACCACCTGTCATCAAGGCATCGCGCAGGCGAGCTTGCTTGATCCGCTCGTCCCCCAACCCTTTCGAGCACACCCGCTGATCCCGCACCGTATCCTGGAATGGGGCTGTGTCGCTTGCCATCGTGGCCAGGGCCTCGCCACGGAGGTGACCGAGGCGCATGAAACAACCTCCGGGTGGGAACACCCGCTCCTGTCCATTCCGTACATTCAAGCCTCGTGCGGTGTCTGCCACCAGTCCGATATCCCGGAAACGCCGCAACTCAACCGCGGACGTCAGGTACTGATCGATCTCAATTGCGTCGGCTGCCACAGGCTCCAGGGAATCGAGCGCCCCGCAATGCTCGGCCCCGACCTGACCGACATCGGCACCAAGGTGAGCCGGGAATGGATCTACAAGTGGCTGAAGGAGCCGAGGACGGTCACAGACAGCAACGGCAACATCACCGTCAACGGCTGTGAGAGCGAGGAGGAGCCTCGCATGCCGAAGTTCTCCTTGAGAGAGAGCGAAATTCGCGCCCTCTCAGCTTACCTTAGCACGCTCCGTATCAAGCAGGTGGGACCATACCAGTTCGATCCCCGGGTCACAGCTGCCTTTGAGAAACGACCGGACCTTGCGGACCAGGGTGAAGTACGATTCCGCCAGATGTTTTGCACGACGTGCCATTCTATGGCCGTAACGCGTGCAGGCGAGACGAAACTCATCGGCGGTGACATAGGGCCGGAGTTGACCAAGGTCGGAAGCAAGGTCAATGCTGACTGGCTGGTAGCATGGCTACGAAACCCTCAGGCTTATCTGCCGCACAGTCAAATGCCGCGCTATGGCTGGTCCGATGAAGATCTCTACAAGGTCACGCATTACCTTCTGGCGAGATTAACCGACCCGGAACTGCTGAGCGGCGTCGGAAAGTGGGGCGTCCCAGGCACTCAGGAAATACAACTCGGCAAACGGCTTTTCGTGGAAAAAGGTTGTTCCAGCTGCCATGTAGTCGCCGGCATGAAGCCGCAGACCGATTTCGGCCCGGATCTTTCGGATCTGGGAAGCAAGACGGTTTCACAGCTGGAGTTCGGCAATTCCAGAATTCCGCACACACTCATCGACTACGTTGAAGCGAAGGTCAAAGATCCCTCCTCTGTGAATCCCGCGGCGCGCATGCCCAAATACAACTTTAAGAGCGGGGACGTGAGGGCAGTAACGATAGCCTTGCTGAGCATGACTGGATCCCAAACCACTCCCGGGTT
>DASQID010000030.1:0-3640 GCA_035631775.1 Acidobacteriota bacterium | reverse complement strand
GCCGGACTGCTGGATTGCCCCCAATACACGCGGCCGGCTGAATTCAGGGCGCTCCGGGTTCCCGAGGTGCTTCTCTCGGGCGACCATGCGAAGATAAAAAGTTGGCGCAGAGAGCAGGCCTTGAAGAAGACACTTCAACGTCGGCCGGAATTGGTAAAAAAGGCAGTCGTCTAGAGGGACTGGGCGGCTGGTCCTCCAGGAATCCGACTGAATTCTGTGAATAGGCATGCCGGTCTGTTGCTTTCTTGCCGGCTGGAAACACGAAAGAAGGAGTTTGTCATGAATTTGCTTCAGACGGTCGATAATTCTCACATGCGGAAGGACCTTCCGAGTTTCCGTGCCGGGGACACCGTTCGGGTTCACGTGAAAATCAAGGAAGGGGACAAGTACCGCATACAGGTCTTTGAGGGAGTGGTGATGGCGCACAAGCGGAATGGCATCTCCTCCACGTTTACCGTGCGGAAGGTGTCCTCCGGGTATGGGATTGAGCGCATTTTCCCGGTGCATTCGCCCATCATTGAAAAGCTCGAAGTTGTCAAGAGCGGAAAGGTGCGTCGCTCACGCCTGTATTATCTGAGAGGTCGGCGCGGAAAGGCGGCACGATTGAAGGAAGTCGCAAAAGTGGACCGGGAAGTGGAAAACCTAACAGCCCAGGGGTAGTTATTTCCCGCCATGCGGAATCGACAGTTCTTCGCAGAAGACCGGTATGACCGCAGCGCGGTTTGTGCCGAAGCCGTTGCCGGGGATCTGATCAAGCCCCGCCCAACCCAATCAGCCACGCCCGAATGGGAGGCTAGCCCTGGGATCGGGGAGTGCGATAGGCGATCGTCAGCTTGAGGGCCTCATATCGGGAACAACCCATGGCTACTGACAACAAAACCAAGCTTCTGCACGACGCCGAAAAGTACGTTCTGCAAGGCAAGATCCCGCAGGCCATTGCGGAATATCTCAAGATCATCAAGACCGACCCTGACGATGTTCTCACGCTGAACACCATCGGGGACCTCTTTCTGCGGCAGGGCAAGGTGTCAGAAGCCAACTCTTACTTCTCGAGAGTTGCCGAGAACTATGCTCGCAATAATTTCTTCCTCAAGTCCATAGCTGTTTACAAAAAGATCCTCAATGCAGATCCCAATAATCTGGAAATCAATCTTACCCTTGCATCCCTGTACCTCAAGCAGGGCCAGAATGTCGAGGCACGAAATCTGTATCAGCGGGTTGCCGAACTTTGCGCAAAGGAAGGAAAGACACGAGAGAGTCGGGATGCGTACGAAAAGGTTGTCGAAATAGATCCGCAGAACTACTCTGTACAGCTCAAGCTAGCCGAAATTCATCTGGCTGAGGGCTCCAAGGATAAGGCCCAGGCGAACTTCGCCGGCGCGGCACGGGCACAGGTCAAGGCGGGGGATCTCAACGCAGCCCTTGCTTCCTTCCGTCGGGCGATTCAGCTCAGTCCGCTGGACGTCGAGGTCATGAGAGGATTTCTGGAAGCCAGCATCCAGCTGGGTGAAGTAATTCCTGCGCTCGAGCAGTTGCGGAAATCGCTGGCAATCGCTCCTGACAACCCGACGTTGCATGGAATGCTCGGACAGGCTTGCCTGGCCAACAAGGATGCCGAGGGAGCGCTGGCAGCCTTTCAATTTGTGATCTCGCAGGATGATTCGCGCTACCAGGACTTCATACCCGTCAGCAAGGCATTTCTCGAAGCGGGGGATTACGACATGGCCGCGGCCTGTCTGGATCCCATCATTCCCACACTTATCACCAGGAGGGAAACAGAGAAGGCTGTTGAGGCCTACACCCTCATACTCAGCTCTAATCAAACTCACATTCTGACTCTCACCAAGCTGGCAGCCATATACTCCGCCACAAACGACCAGAACCGTCAACTGGACGTCCTGGACAGAATTGCCGGATGTTACCTGAGCCTTCAGAGTCCGCGAGAGGCCATCGAGTATCTGGACAAATATCTTACGCTGTCCCCAGCGAGCGAAAAGCACCTGAAGCTTCATCGTCAGGCTTTTGCCGAGGCGTATCCGGACTCTCCTTACGTGCCGCCGGCTGCCACACGTGAACCAAGCCGCCAGGGACTGTCTGCGGGAGTTGCGATTGAGAGTCACCTGGAGCTGGGTGGAGAGGGCGAGAGTTCCAATCCGGGCGTAGTGGAGGTGGATCTACTGCTGAATTACGGGATGCGCGAGAAAGCAATGTCCATGTTGCAGTCCCTAGTAAACCAGGATCCCACGGACAAGGATGTCCATCTCCGGATGCTGAACATTTACAGGGAGGATCAGAATAGCTCGAAGGCGGCGGATGAATGCCTGATCCTCGCGGCACTGCACCGCAGAGCGGAAAACGAGGAGGCTGCAGCCAAATATATGGCCGAGGCTCGAAAGCTCGATCCGGACTCGGTCCCCACTCAGTTTGACCTGGCCGCATTTGCCCGCAAGCGGGGACTTCCTGCCGAGTTTGCAGAGCCCGCGCAGAAAGCAGCGGGGCAGAACATCGAAGTCGATCTTTCCGGCGATCTGTCCGAGATGTTCTTCAAAGAATCGGGAGAAGCGGAACCCGCGGTCGAGAACGAGCCCCATGGGACTCCGGAAGTCGTGCCGGCTGCCGCGGAGTTCATGCATGAGATTCCTCCTATGAAGGCTCCTTCGGAGTCGGTCCAGGAGCAGTTGCAGGAAGTGGATTTTTACATCAGGTTGGGTTTCCTCGACGAGGCCAAAACCAAACTGGATGAGATTGCGCGAAACTACCCCAATAATCCGGAACTGCCGCTGCGTTACCGGCAGCTGAGCGAGGAAGGCAAGGCGCACGCAACGGTCTCCGCCGCACCCGCTCCCGTGCCTGCCCAGACAGGCTCAGGCGCGGATGCTTCCTCGGAACTGGATCTGGACGGTGCTATTGATAGGTCAGTCGAGAGGAAACCTTCGGCTCCGCCGCCCGCAGCGCAAGCGCAGTCACAGGCAGGCAGGATGGCGGAGGGAATCAAGCGACCTCCGGGCGCGGAAACGGAGGGCGGCGAGGAAGGACCTGTGAACACGATGTTCGCCGATCTCCTCGACGAGGTCAATACAATCTCGGACCAGGAAATTGCGCGCGAGGAGTTCGACACGCACTTCAGCCTTGGCATCGCCTATCGTGAAATGGAGCTGACCGAGGACGCGATCAAGGAGTTTCAAAGCGCCTTCAAGGCCTTGAATCCTGCGAAGCATCCCAAAGAGGTCATTCAGTGCTGTGGAATGTTGAGTACGTGCTTTTTGGAAAAGGGGATGCCTCGCTCGGCCATTCGATGGTGCCAGACAGGACTTTCGATATCAGGAATTTCCGCGCATGAAAACCTGGCACTTCGCTACGACATGGGCGTTGCCCACTCCAGTCTGGGGGATTTCGGCCGGGCTCTCGAGTGTTTTGAGCAAATCTATGCGGTCGACCCGAGCTACCGTGATGTGACTCAGAAGATTGATTCCCTAAAAGGCAGTTCGGATCAACATGCCTCTTAGGGCTGGCGCAAGAATAACTTCACATTTTGCTGCTGGCCCCCAGGCCCGCTGGCGAGGCGCGAGCGACGAGCTATACCCGGAGTGGTATGTGAGGAGCGAGCAACAAAGCCAGCAGGCCTGCGGGCCGCAGCCTG
>DASQID010000029.1:0-3187 GCA_035631775.1 Acidobacteriota bacterium | reverse complement strand
GAAGCTGATGTAATTCGATATATAAAGATCGAGATAGCCATCCTTGTCATAATCGAAAAAGGCCGCGCTCGTGCTCCACTGCCCGCTCTTGATACCTGCCTTGACCGTGACGTCGGTGAAGGTTCCGTCGTGATTGTTGTGGTAGAGGATGTTCTCGTTGAGTCCGAGGACCAGATGATCCGGGTAGCCGTCGTTGTCATAATCACCAACCGCAGAACCCATTGCCCAACCCCTGCTTGTCTCGTCA
The DNA here is from genome assembly GCA_035631775.1 of Acidobacteriota bacterium. Lineage (GTDB taxonomy): Bacteria > Acidobacteriota > UBA6911 > UBA6911 > UBA6911 > DASQID01. Next base: position 2,940 of record DASQID010000029.1, on the reverse strand, counting down.
CATCGGTGTACGTGCCGTCACCGTTCGCGTGGTAAAGGGCATTGGGGTGAACGATTCCGTTCCTCATATCCTCGAGTGTGTTGCCGTTCGTGAAAAAGATGTCGAGATATCCGTCAAGGTCATAATCGAAGAGGGCAACCCCACCGCCCTTCGCCTCGAAGATGTAGTCTTTTTCCGGGCTGCCGGCGGTGAGTTTGAAATGAATCCCGGCCTGTCGCGTGACATCCGTAAAGACTGGAAGTGAATCGGTCGAGCCGGATGTGAAGGATGACACAACTGCGGAACATATTGAGATAAGGAGAATTTTAGCCTTCATAGATACGTATCAATAATGCACGCCGCACGCAAATTTCGGCCACGGGGGATTATGCCAGAAAACGGCAGCAAGCGGTATTAAGGGCTGGCGCAAGCTCCGCAACCTAGAATCTATATCTCGTTCCCCCCACGGCCGATAGAGTAAGAGAACATCCTCTATTGCCGAGGGCATATCTATATGGCGATTCCTGATTTGGTCCTTGATGGCATCGATCGGTTGAATCCACTGCCGATAACCGCACAGAAGCTGGTTCTGCTCCTGAACGAAGAGGAAGCCGATTTCAGAAAGATCGTCGAAGTCGTTGAATATGACGGCGCTATCGCGTCGAATCTCCTGCGGGTTGCCAATTCGATTGCCTTCGGCGGTCGGGTTCCCATCAAAAACCTGAAGGACGCGGTCGTCCGGCTGGGGCCCACCGTTCTTCTCCACATCATCATGGTTGAGCACCTCCGCGCTTTTGGGTCGAACGCTCCCATGTATGACTTGACGGAGGACGACCTCTGGCTTCATGGAGCGGCGGCATCGTTGGCCGTCAAGGCCATGATGACGGAAGCCCGCAACGCCAGAACCATTCCACAAATCTCGGCCGTTGCAGCTCTGATCCACGACATAGGCAAGCTCATCATGGTGCGCTATCTCGACTGTAATGTTTCCAGACTGCGCGCGCTATGCGAAGAGAGACGCTGCACGTTTGTGGACGCCGAAAGGGAGATCCTTGGCTGCGATCATGCTGAGGTTGGCGGCGCCATGGCGAGAAAATGGGGATTCCCTGAATCGGTCCGCGTTGCGATCGAGTGGCATCATATGGTTCCTCCACCCAGACCCAGTCCGGTTCTCGATGCCGTAGTGCTCTCGAACCTGGCTGCAAAGAAAGTGGGTGTCGGCTTAGGTGCCGAGGGTATGAACATTCGCGTGGATTTCAACGGAGCCTTGAAGCGACTCGGGCTGGAGGTGAAGGGATTCGAGAAAATCTGTGCACAAACCTCCATCTGGCTGAAAGACCTGCGACAGAGGCAGCTGAATTAAGGACTCGCGCAACAAAGCCAGCGGGCCTGCGGGCCGCAGCCTGAAAGGGCGCGGCGGCGGGTGGGCATCTGCTTCGTTGCCGCTCCTCGACGATGTACACCGACACCGCCTGCGTCGCGGCGCCTCGCATCTGCCCGCCCCAGGAGCGCCGCAGGCGCGACGGTGCTCGCGCCGAAATGCCAGGTAATTCTTGCGCGAGCCCTAAGCTGGCAGCAGGCAGATGGCAGCCTGCAGTTACATTGTCTGCCGTCTGCCATCTGCCTGCTGCCATGTGTGTGGTAAATTTACGGCATGCATCAGGCATCTGATCAGGCAGAGTTTGCCCAGGATTGTGTCGAAGACCTGGCGGCACGGTATCCCGACATTCCCATCGAGGCGATTTTTAAAGAAGACTTGCTCCGGCGCGGTATGGCCTGGTCTCGCGAGGCGCTGGAGCTCTCTGCCGCATACAAGCCCAAAGCCTACTTCATCTTCTCCTTTGACATGGTTCCCATCACGCATATGGATCAGGAGGAGAACACCAAGGCTCCGGAGGAGGTGCGGCTGGTGGGCGGGCCGTATCGATTTCAGCCGGTGGTCGTCTCCGTGCGACTCAACCCTTCCTCACCCTACCGCGTGGAAGCGAGTGACGGATCTCTCGTCCTTTCACTTTACGGTCGCGCCATTGCCGGCGTCGAGCTGCAGAAGTCGCCCGAGTATTATCGGCGCACTCTCGCCAGCGGAAAGCCGATCATGGACATATGTCCCACGATCGAATGGGGGTACCTCCTGTACCTGACGACCTTCCGCCTGTGCCAGTACTTCGGGGCGCAGGAGGAATGCCAGTTCTGCGATATCAACGAGAACTACCGGCAGCAGAAGAAAGCCGGGCGTCCGTATACCTCGGTAAAAACCGTCGAAGAGGTACTCGAAGCTCTCGAGATCATTGCCTCCACAGACAGTGAAAGCAAGGCTTACACGGTAACGGGTGGCAGCATCACCTCAAAGCTGGACGGCAAGTCGGAGGTGGAGTTTTATGTGCGATATCCCGAGGCAATAGAGAAGCGATTCTCGGGAAGGTGGATCAGCAAGGTGGTTGTCCAAGCCCTTCCCAGAGATGAGGTGCGCAAGTTTCGCGACGCGGGAGTGAGGATCTATCACCCGAACTACGAGATTTGGGACAAGAGGCTGTTCGACATCATATGTGCCGGAAAGGCCCGTTTCATCGGACGTGAGGAGTGGATCCGCCGGATCCTTGATGCCGCCGACGTGTTTGGTCCGGAGAACGTCATCCCAAACTTTGTTGCAGGCGTCGAGATGTCAAAACCGAACGGATTCAGTTCCGTGGACGACGCGATTGCCTCGACCGGGGAGGGCCTGGATTTCTTCATGAGTCACGGGATTTCCCCGCGCTTTACGACCTGGTGTCCGGAACCGCTCAGCGTTCTGGGCAGAGAGCAGGGAGGGGCACCACTGGAGTATCATGTCCGTCTCCTGCGCACCTATCGGGACACTCGTGCCAGGCACCGCCTCCCCCCGCTTCCCGGTTATGGGGACCAGGGACTGGGGAGGGCAGTCTTCTCTGTTTCCTCGTTCATGGACGTGTTACCGCCCGTTTC
>DASQID010000028.1:0-7734 GCA_035631775.1 Acidobacteriota bacterium | reverse complement strand
AAGGCTCAATTTCTGGACCTGGCTGCGCTTCGCAGCCAGGGAACTCTCGGGGCGTTACGCCGGCTGCGCAGCTGCGGGGCTGCGAGTGTGATCGTGACCGATGAGGAATCGGACTTCCCGGTATTCCGGGATATTCTCGTCCTCGCTGCAATGGTAGTCCCACATGCCCGCAGGACATATGCTCCGCCCGCTGGGAGCCCCGCCCGAATCGCCTGGACGGACTACCCCAAAGCACTGGGCAGAATCGCCCTCGGCATAGCCGACGCCGTATTTGCCCTTGCCATCACGAAATTCCGCCTGGCGCAAATGACCCGGAGGCGGGCAATGGAATTACCACGCCCACGAACGCCCGTCAGGTGTCTGTATCTTAAACCTGCATTGAATCTCGGGACCCCGGTGGGAGGAGCCGTGGGACACGTCGCCGGCGTGGTGAACGCCCTTCACCGGCGCGGTCACAGAATCCATCTGCTGGCGGTTGCCCGCCAGCCGCTTGTGGACTCCGAAGTGGATCAAATCCTCGTCCCGCCGCCCCGGTTCACCGCCTTTCCCAACGAGCTTAACCTGTTCAGCTATGGAGAAAAATATCTCGAGCGGGCAAGCCAGGAGGTGCGGAAACTTCAACCCGATTATATCTACCAGCGCCACAGCCTAAACGACATGACAGGCATTAGCCTTCGGCTGCGGTTTGGAATTCCGTTGATTCTGGAGTTCAACGGGTCGGAGACGTGGATTCAAAAACATTGGGGAAGAGCTCTGATATTCCGGAGCACGGCAGAAGAAATGGAAGCCGCGAATCTGCGCAGCGCGGATCTCGTAGTAGTGGTGTCGCAGGCGATAGAGCGACAGGTTCGTGCACTCGGCGTTCCGCCGGAACGCATTCTTTTTCACCCCAACGGCGTTGACCGCTTGATGTTCGATCCCGATCGCTTTGATGCCGGCGAGATTCAAAGAGTCCGCGCCGCTCTGCGCGTCCCTCCCGACGCGGACCTGTTTACATTCATAGGTACGTTCGGACGGTGGCACGGCACCGACATTCTTGCCGCGGCTATCCGCCGGCTCATCGACGGCCAGCGGCTGTGTCTCCAGGCGCATCGCATGCACTTCCTCTTTGTGGGCGACGGGCCCTGCAGCCCGGCGGTCCGGTCGATTCTCGGCCACGCCGCCGGAGAGACATTTGTCACGCTTGCCGGATCCCGGCCGCAGGTTGAGACTCCCGCGATCTTGGCAGCCTCGAACGTGTGCCTGTCACCGCATGTTCCTAATGCTGACGGATCTCCTTTTTTCGGAAGTCCAACCAAGCTTTTCGAGTATATGGCAATGGCCAAGCCCATCATTGCCTCCGACCTGGATCAGATCGGCTGGGTGTTGCGCGGCTGGTGTCCCGGTTCGCCTGTCCCCAACCCGGCAGATCGCACCGGCGCAGCGGCGCTTCTCGTGGATCCGGGCAGCGTCGAATCCCTCGTTGCAGCCATTATGGAGGTCGCGGCAATGGATGCAGCAGGAAGAAGCCGAATGGGACAGCAGGCACAGAGCTTCGTAGACCGAGCATTCACATGGGACAAAAACGTCGATGCGGTTCTCAAAGCCTTCCAAGGTTGTGGCGTCAGATCTTGATTTGCCGTCGGATAAGCCCCAGATTTGCTGAGGCCGGGAATTCCCTTAGCTGGTTTCTGTCGCGAAACTCCTTGGCCGAGCGGAAAGCGCCCCGGAGGGGCGCCAGCCAACAGCCCCGGGCAAGCGCAGCGCAGCCCGGGGTTGGGATTGTCAAGAAAGATCAGAGCCCTGAAGGGGCGACAGATAACACATGGCGTACAAAGGCCTTTCGCCCCTTATAGTTGCTCTGCACCTGTTTTTCAGGTGCAGAGCATTCCCCAGCAGTTTCGAAGCCGGGCGCGCAAAATGTTTATGATTGTTCCATCGTTGGCAGAAAGGTTGTGCGAGCTTATGCTTGCATTGCAACGATCTGAACACGCATCGTCCCACTACGAATTTGTCGCCCCAGCCATGCGATGGCTTCCGGCAGACCTTCGAGTGGAACGATGCGCTTTGGTCCGACAACGCATACTCAGATGTCGTCCCTCCAGAGGACTCTACTATAAGGGTTGCGCCGGGCCGAAGCCAGCGTGTTCTATCTGACCCATGGAGGACAGGCAGATGGATTCGGACACAGGCGAGGTTGAATACGGGGCCTTTATAGGCCTGGATTGGGGCAGCGAGAAGCACTCGGTTGCCCTTAAGGCGGCTGGTTCCAATGAAATCGAAACCTATACACTCAAGCAGACACCCGAAGAGGTACACGCCTGGCTTACTAAGCTGCGCGACAAGTTTGGCGGACGTCCAGTGGCAATTGCCCTTGAGCAGACCAAGGGAGCTGTGATTCACGCATTGCTGGGCTATGACTTTGTGCACATTTTCCGGATCAATCCCAAGTCTCTGGCTGACTACCGGAAAGCTTTCTCTCCGGGGGGCGCCAAAGATGATCCTACCGACGCCGAATACCTGCTCGAGTGGGTTGAGCTGCACCGCAACCGGATCAAGCCCTGGGTGGCGGATGATGTACAGACTCGGTGTTTGCAGAAGCTGGTTGAGTTTCGTCGTGAGGTCGTCAATCAACGGGTAGCATTTACCAACCAGCTCACTCAGGTGCTCAAAGAGTACTTCCCCCAAGCGTTGGACTGGGGGGGAGAAATTGACAGAGTGATGTTCTGCGACTTTCTGTCGAAGTGGCCAACCTTGGAGAAGATCAAGAAGGCCAGGCCGGAAACGATCCGGACATTTTATCGGCAGCATGGCTGCCGGAGTGGCGAACGCATCGAGGAGCGGCTGAAGGCGCTGTGTACCGCACGGGCACTTACGGAAGATGCGGCGGTGATAGCGACTTCGGTGTGCATGGTGCAAACCATTGTGCGTGCCTTGTACCCCATTTTTGAGAACATCGCGCGCCTGGATAAGGAAATCGAGGCACGCTTCAGTACGCATCCGGACATGGCAATCTTCGACAGCTTTCCGGGTGCGGGACCCGTACTGGCTCCCCGCCTCCTCGCAGCAATGGGCTCGGATCGGAGCCGGTTTGACTCCGCCAGCGAGGTGCAACAGTATTCCGGGATCGCTCCGGTAACCGAGCGCAGCGGTAAACATATGTGGATCCACCGACGCTTTGCCTGCCCGAGGTTTCTCAGGCAAACCTTTCACGAGTTCGCGGGGCAATCGATAAAGTTTTGCGCTTGGGCCCGGGGTTACTACGACATGAAGAGGGCGTCGGGAATGGGACATCACGCATCTGTCAGGGCACTGGCCTATAAATGGATCCGGATAATATTCCGCTGCTGGCAAGATCGAGCTCCCTACGACGACGCGGTTTATGTAAGAGCGCTTCACAAGAAACGCTCCGCGATAGTCGGTTTCATGAAGAAAGCGGCGTAATAATACATGGGCGCAAAAACCGTTGACAGACCACCTCAGATGTCTGCCGGGGCTCGATATTATACAATATCCTATCCGGGGGCTTGCGCCCCCGGCTACTTGCTTGGGCCCCTCCGGGGCCCGACCTGATGGGCGATTCATCGAGTTTCGCGACAGAAACTAGCCAGACGCGCATGCCCGGAGGGACGCAGCGAGAATAGATAGTCCGGACCGGCGCCGGTCTGATGACAGGCGCCACAGGAGGATTTTGTTCAAGCCAGATTGAGAGGTTCTTCTTGCGCGGGTCCTTGGCGTAGGACTTATATAGAAGAGCCGCAAAAGGTCGAAATGGGTTCACCCTCTCGAATTCACCTGTTGTTCTGGACGCTGCGCTACCTGAAGCCGCATCAGATTTGGGCGCGCCTCCGACACAACCTTCAGCGCTCGTGGTGGTCGCTGCGCCGCCGTCGTCCGGCCGGCACATCGATGTGGGAACTGACCGAGATTGCACCTCTGTATCCGGGCCTGAGGGATATCTCCTGCGACGGACCATGGAGAGCCGAGGCCGATTCCGCCCTCCTGCGAGCCCGGGAGGCGGCAGAGGGCCGCTTGCGCTTCCTGAATCTCTCCGTGAACGTCAGCTCGAAGGACGTCTGGAAGAATCCGGACTTGAGCCGGCTGCTTAGATATCACCTCCACTACTTTGACTATGTTCAGGATCTGCTGGTATGGGGTGCCCGGGGGCAGAGCCGGGCAGCTTATCAGGCGTTTCGGTCGCTTGCCGGTTCATGGATGGAATGTAATCAGATCACAGAGGGGGACGGCTGGCATCCCTATACAATTTCGCTCAGACTCGTGAATTGGCTGCATGCTCTGGAGGGATTTAAAAAGGAGCTGAGTGGCGATGAGCACTTCCGTGCGCGGCTTATTGCAGGCTGGACCGGGCAGGCACAAGTCTTGGCGGGGAATCTGGAGTCGGACGTGGGCGGGAATCACCTGCTGGCCAATCTGCGCGCACTTGTGCTCGCAGGAATTGTGCTCCGGGGTGAGGCTCCGCGCCGTTGGCTCCAGCGGTCCCTGACTTTGTTCGAGAAGGAGCTGTTCGAGCAGGTCCTGCAGGACGGCGCCCACTTCGAGCTAAGCCCGGGCTATCATCTGACAGTGCTGAGGCATTGCCTCGAGATGGCCGTCACGATGAAGCGAAACGGGGTAACGCCTCCGGCGTCTCTTGATACTGCCCTGCGCCGAATGTTGGAGTATCTCGTTGCGATCTTGCCGCCCGACTCTAAAATCCCGCTTCTGAAAGACACAACCTGGGACGGACAGCTGTCGCCGGCGGACCTGCTTGCCGCAGGGGCTCTCTATCTTCAAGAACCCGCCTTTAAAATCAGCGCCGGATTTGGATTGTATCCCCTGCTCCTCTTCGGCCGCGAAGGATGGGAGGTATTCCAGGGTTGGAGTGCTCCCGGGACCCAGCGTTCTTCAGTTGCGCTGCACGACAGCGGGCACTATGTGATGCGTGACGATTTCAGAGGCGACTACCTGATCCTGGTTGCCGGCAAGCCGTGTCCGGATCATCTGCCGGCACACGCGCACGCGGACCTGCTTTCCTATGAGCTGATGGTGGGAGGCCAGCGGATCGTGGTGGATTCCGGCGTCTATGAATACGCCGCCGGTCCGTGGCGCGATTACTTCCGTTCCACCAGGGCACACAACACGGTGGAGGTGGAGGAAGCTAACCAGTCGGAAGTGTGGGCAAGCTTTCGAGTCGCACGGCGCGCACACCCTGGTCCAGTGACCTGGCTGGCGAATGAGGACTCAGTGACGGTTCGCGCAAGCCATGACGGGTATCGCAGGTTGCGCGTTCCGCTCACGCACCTTCGAACCCTCGTCTGGCGGCGGAATCGATTCTGGCTCGTCATGGACGAACTTCGGGGCAAAGGCTCGACCCGGGCCTCGAGTTACGTCCATCTTTACCCCGACCTTGAATTCACCGAGGTCGGAGAATCAATGTGGCGGATCGGAGGTTGCCGCTCGGATGTGTGGCTTACGGCCTTCGGCGCGCAAGACCATCAGGTGATTCGAGGCAGGATGGAGCCAGTCCGCCAAGGCTGGTACTCCGAGAAATTTGGCGAGCTTGCGGCAAACTCGGTTCTGGCACTCAGCTGTGAGGGCGCGCTGCCCGTCAGTTTCGGCTACGTCATTTCCAAGGAAGGTCCAGCGGAGGTGCACCTGCCGTCTGGGGCGGCGGATAGTCAGGTGACAATCGTGCATCACGGTGAGCAATTCAGGTTCGAGACTCCTGGCGCCATGGCATCTTAGTGGGCTCTTTCATAAATACGCTGACGTATTTTCTGAACGCAGAAGAATGCTGGCAGACGCGCGCTGGACGTCGCCGGCTTCCGCGCCTGGGGTGCAGCGCTGCGTGCGTTTGCACGCCGCTAGCGCCGAGAGCACAGCGTCCTAAAGGCGGCGTTTTTCTGCGTCCCACAAAATACGTCACCATATTTGCGGAATCGTGTACTTAGGGCTGGCGCAGCAACAAGGACGCATTTTGGTTCAGAATGTATTCATGTGCGGGGGGTCATCAGGCCCCCGGGACGCGCGCCGCTCTGATGACTGGCGCCATAGGACCCTTTTAGCCGAATTGTGAAGTTGTTCTTGCGCGGTCCCTTAGCGAGCCTATGAAAGTGTTGGTGACGGGGGCAACGGGATTTACGGGATCACGCCTCGTGCCTCTGCTTCTGGAGCAGGGGCTGGAGGTGCGATGCCTGGTGCGGCCGTCGAGTGATACATCGCAGCTGCCTGACGGCGTGTGCCTCGTCCCAGGCAATCTGAACAACCCGGGCTCGCTCGAACGCGCATTGCAGGGGGCAGACACTCTCGTCAACCTAGCCTCGCTCGGCTTCGGTCACGCTCCCGACATCGTGCGTGCGGCCGCAAGCTCGCGCGTCCGTAGAGCGGTATTCATCAGCACGACCGCAATATTCACCAGCCTCGACGCCCACAGCAGGTCGGTGCGGGTGGCCGCGGAGGAGATCATTCGCGGCAGCGGGCTAGCTTACACGATCCTGCGCCCGACAATGATTTACGGCAGTTCACGCGATCGCAACATGAGCCGTCTCATCCGCTACCTGCTTCGATGGCCGGTGATCCCGATCGCCGGCACCGGTCGCGGCCTGCAGCAACCGGTGCACGTAGACGACATCACTCGCGCGGTAGCCCAGTCTTTGACAAGCGCGGATGCGGTGAACAATTCCTATAACGTCCCCGGCGCCACGGCTCTGTCGTTGGATCAGGTCATCGATACGGTTGGCAGGCTATTAGGGCGCCCGGCGATCAAGATTCACCTGCCGCATCGACCCGTGGTGGCGATTCTGAGGGCGTGCGAACGGTTCTCGATAAGGTTGCCCTTGAAGGCCGAGCAGGTGATGCGCCTCGAGGAGGACAAGACCTTCGATTTCTCCGACGCCGCGCGGGACTTCGGATACCGGCCTCGTTCTTTCGTCGATGGAATTCAGCAGGAACTGTGCGAAATGGGGCTTCGAGATTCTTCGCATCCATAGCCGCTGCTGGATCCTGTGGGTCGGCGCTTCAGCAGGCTTCAGCCCCGACACGTGGCAAGTCTGAACAAGCGATGTGCCGCCAATGAGTTACGTGTCCGGGCTGAAGGCCCGGACCAAGCGCGTCCCGTAGAGACGCGTCGAGAACAGCCCGGCACTTTAGTGCCGGGATTAGTCGCTCTCGGAGAAAAGAGTCCCGTAGGGACAACTGAGGTATACACACTCGATCCTGACTCAGCGTCCCTACGGGACGCCCGGACCCACATATTATTTACGGGATCGGCAAGGAGGCCGTTTGCACAGGAGTTAGGCTCTTCTGTGAATGTCTCGGGCCAGTGCACCCAAACCACATGGATTATGGGTATAATCCCGGTGGAATATGGCATCCCTGCTGATCGTCTTCGGTTTTGGAGCGCTTCTTTTATCCTACCTCGCACTGGGAGGATTCCGCCTCTGGGCCGAGAGGCGCCAGATCCTCGACTTCCCCAACGAGCGCAGCGCACACGACTGGCCGGTAGCCCGGGGCGGCGGGGTTGTGATCGTGGCCGTCACACTGCCAGGGTTATGGATCGCAACGAGGGCATTGGGACAGCCGACCGACTGGCCGGCGCTTTTTTCCTACACTGTCGGCGCCGTTCTGGTCGCGAATGTGAGTTGGCTCGACGATCTCCGGCCGCTGCCCAATTGGGTGCGGCTTGGCGTCCACTGCGCCGCCGCCGCCCTGGCCGTCTACTACCTGGGTTACTGGAGCTCATTCAGTCTGCCTTTG
>DASQID010000027.1:0-13734 GCA_035631775.1 Acidobacteriota bacterium | reverse complement strand
TTGAGCCAGCCGCTCATCCGCATCGAGGTGGCCGCACGCCTTCTGCAGCACATTGGGGTTTTCCTCGCGGATGACCAGGAGCCAGCCAAGCGCATCGGTCAGCTCGTCCACCAGCCCGTTGAAGAGATCCCGCTTTATGGCGATTTCGTCGCCTCGAAGTTGCGCTCCCATAACAGGTCCCCTACATCGAGCGCCAAAGGCATGGATGACCATAATGACATTAGATTGATCGCGCCTTTGATCACTCGGATATCCGTTGAAAACAAAAGAGCAAGAATCGTGCCACAAGAAATCGTCCGAGAATTAGCCCATGTGACGGGTCCGGTGCCGATCGCACTCACGTGTTGCGCCGAAGCGATGATTCTCCCCGTTTGAAAGGTCGCTGCCTGCCCTGAGCACTGTTCCTGCAGTCCGCGGCCGAGTGTGAACCGTCCGCTTTGACCCCCAGGAATGGCGACGATTTCTGCCGGCCATGACCGATGCTCTTGTCCCCGCCGTCCTTTGTGCCGCGAAATCGCGCATGTGAATTCGCCCAAAAGGGGACTATGACCCGTGGGAAGGATACGATTAGAAGAGAGTGAATTCCCGGTATCCTTTGAGGATTTATAATGCAATGATTGGACAGAAGAGCTCCGTATGGATTGCGATCAGATCTTCCCCAAGCTGTGGGTTGGGTCATGCCCACGCAATGTGCAAGAAATCGATCGGTTGGTGCACGAGGCACGCATTAGTGCCATCCTAAGCCTGCTCACCGACCACGATATCGAGCGTCTCGGGCACGACTGGCCGTTATGTCTTGCCCACTGCGCTCTGCGGGGAGTGGAATTGCATCGTTTTCCAATCATCGATGGCAACTCGGAAGATCTTCGTGAGAGGCTGCCGGATTGCGTCCGCATGTTGGATGAGTTGCTCGTCAAGGGGCATACGGTGTACCTCCACTGCGTCGCTGGAATCGAGCGATCTCCCTCGGTTGTCATTGCGTACTTCTGCTGGTGCATGGGCTATGAACTCGACGCGGCAGCCTCTTATCTGGATCGTTGCCGTGGATGCAGCCCGGACCACGAGGCGATAGCGCTTGCGACCCGTGATCTGCTGCGGGAAGGTGCAATCCGGGAGCGCATCGAACGCAAGGCGGCAGAATCCTCAAGTGGAGTCGTTGAGGAGGCAGGCTGGAAGGAAGCCACAAAGCTTGTCCTCCGGGAACTCATCGCGGAACGTCGTCCACCTTATCCATGAGTTCACCATGCAACCAAACCTGGTGACATTCCGCGTCCCTTTGGGGTACTCGTCGGCTCCCGCCAATCGTTACTCCAAAACGTTCGCACGAGTCGGCCTTCTTCTCGCAGCTTTCGGTCTCCCGGTCACCATGGGAGATGCCGCCGGATCTGAGCCGATTCTCAGGGTTGTTCATCATGCGCGGTCACTCCAGCCCGGAGAAGTGGTTCTGCTTTCCGTTGAGACCTCGGAGCCTCTCCGCGGAGTGGAAGGCACGGCGTTCGGCAGGAAATATCTGTTCTACTCGGGCTTAAAGCCGGTTGTGTGGCAGGGATTGATCGGCGTCGACCTCGATGTCAGGCCCGGCCGGTACCCCGTCCGGATTCAAGGCATGCTCGGCGATGGCACTACCGTCAATGCAACCCATTTGCTCGAGATCCGTGGAAAAAGGTTCCCGACGCGGCGGCTTCAGGTGGATGAGAAATTTGTTACTCCTCCCAAGGAATTGGAAGAGCGGATACGGCGGGAGTCGAAACGCGTAGGAGAGATCTTTGCCGCAATGACGCCTCAGAAGATGTGGGATGGTGCTTTCGCCGCCCCCGTTCCCGGGCAAGTAGACAGCAACTTCGGCAAGAGAAGCATCCTCAACGGAAAAGCGCGCAGCCCTCACACAGGCGTCGATTTCACCGCGGACGCCGGAACTCCGATCCGCGCTCCGAACGCGGGGAGGATCATCCTGGCGGCTGACCTGTATTTTTCAGGAAACACCGTCATCATTGACCATGGCCTGGGGCTTTATTCCTTTTTTGCGCACCTATCCAGTTTTTCCGTCCGGGAAGGGGATCGTGTGAAAACTGGCACTGTGGTCGGCCGCGTGGGCTCGACGGGTCGTGCCACCGGTCCACACCTCCATTGGACGGTCCGGCTGGCGGAGACGCGCGTCGATCCGCTGTCCCTGATGGCTGTCCTGCGATGACTCCAACCTGAGACGAATTGGACTGTGCGGTGGCTTTTTAAAAGGCCACCGCTAAGACGCAAAGGCGCCAAGACGCTAATTTCGCAAAAACCGGGGTGGCTTACTTTGCCATTTCCGGTGGGATCGGCAGGGTAACGGACCCCGTGGCAGCCCACTCTGCTCCGCGTGTGAATGTCGTGACAAACGCCAGCGTTTGCACTGCCGCAATATCGTGGCCAAGCACGGTCGTGAAGACTCTGCCCTTGCCGAAGTCAACAGTCCACAGCATGGGCTGATTTATCCCATCTCCCGGGATGGGCTGACGCGCTTTGCCTTTGTAGAGAGCATGCTCGTCCCATGCCGTTGCAAGCACGTGGTATTGGTCGGCCGGCTGCCAGCGGAGGTTGGCGTACAGTTCGTCTTTCGGCTGAGGAAATGAACTCTTCAAGCCGCGGGTAATAGGGTGATCGGTGTCTTTGATGTCCACGGTGAAGTCATGGGCCGCCGAGTGATGGCCGTTGTTGGGCCTCCAGTTCCCGGCGCAGAGTTTTTCGTATTCCGTCCACCCGTCAAAAGCGGCTACCGAAAAGTGATAAATGACCAGGCCCTTGCCGGAACGGACAAAGTCGAGCAGCGCGTTGTCTGCTCTTTCTCCCCAGCGCATCTCGGGCTTTCGCAGATCATAGTAGTTCAGAACGATCAGCGCGTAAGGCGCGAGCATTTCTGGTCCCGCTCCACGGAATTCCTCGGTTACCCGGACTTCGAATTTGCCCGTATCTTCCAGCTGTTTGCGCAGCAGCGGTGTTGTGCCGCGCCAGTCATGGCCGTTCTGACCGGTGATGATCAGAGTCTGAATCTTTGCCGGCCCTGCCTGTTGCTGTGCCAAAAGAGGGACGAGGAATACGGCCAGCAATGCTGCCATAAGTGTCTTCTTCATAGTCTCTCCATGTCGTAAAGGTGCCTGCGGCGCATCTTAGCATGCACTACTACCTTGCAGGTCTCGTCTTTTGTGCCCTGGACTCTTTGTGCCAGCCCTCCGCGGTGGCTCTTAAAATCCGGCGCCCCGACGAGGGAGGGAACCCAATGATCTCTCGCTGCGTTTATTATTTAACAATCCCCTGGAGAGGCTGGATACCACTATGGAACTGCTGATTCAAGACATCAAGTTTGGGTTAAGGCTTTTGTGGAAGGACAAGGGTTTTGCAATCACGGCAATCGCCACCCTGGCCATCTGCATCGCAGCGAACACGACCATATTCAGTGTGATCAACTCCGTAGTTCTCAAGCCGCTGCCTGTGGCTGAATCTGACCGCATCCTCATAATGTATAACAGCTATCCAAAGGCCGGGGTCGACAGGGCCAGCAATGGGGTGCCCGACTATTACGACCGCCTGCGGGATCTAACCGTTTTTGAGGAACAAGCACTGTATCAGGACCAGGGGCTGACGATTGGAGAGAGGGGATCCGTTGAGCGGGTCCTTGGATATGGGGTCACTCCATCCTTCTTCCGGTTGCTGCGAGCCAGGCCCGTGATTGGCCGGATTTTCACAGACGCAGAGAGTGAACGAGGAAACGAGCACAAGGTTATCTTGAGCTATGGCTTATGGCAGAAGCTCTATGGCGGAAATGCGTCGGTGCTGGGCAAGGATCTGCGCATTTATGGAAATCCGTTCACCATAGTAGGTGTGATGCCGAAGGACTTTCTGTTTCTGGAACCCGAAGTGCGCCTCTGGAGGCCGCTTTCATTCAGTCCGGAGCAGAAGCAGGCACGCCACAGCAACAGCTGGGAAATGATCGGTCGTCTCAAGCCCGGCGCAACGCTCCAACAGGCGCAGGCGCAGATGAATGCCCTCAATGCCGCAAATCTCGATCGTTTCCCCGAAATGAAGAGCCTCCTCATCAATGCCGGTTTCCATACCAAGGTTTTCCGGCTCCAGGACGAAGTCGTCCGGGAGATCCGGGGAGTTCTTTACCTGCTTTGGGGCGGCGTCCTGTTTGTTCTGCTGATCGGAGCGGTAAACATCGCAAACCTGCTGCTGGCCCGTTCGACCGTGAGGACGAAGGAACTGGCCACACGATTTGCGCTTGGGGCCGGCCGCTGGCGCGTAGCTTGCCAATTGTTGGCGGAGAGCGTTCTGCTGACGGCATGCAGCGCCATCCTTGGCTTGCTCCTGGGATTCTGGGGGCTGCAAGTTCTCAGCTCAGTCGGTCTAAACCGGATTCCCAGGGGAGGTGAAATTGCCCTGAGCGGCACCGTCGTACTCTTCATAATCGGGCTTGGGCTCGCCATGGGCATCCTCATGGGGATGATACCGTTGGCACACGCCTTCCGGGTCAACGCGACCTCGGTTCTGCGTGAGGAAATGCGGAGTGGTGCCAGCAGCCGTGGTGCCAGGGTGTGGCGAGACGCTCTGGTGGTAGCCCAGGTTGCGCTGGCGCTGGTACTGCTGGTCGGCGCAGGATTGCTGCTCGCAAGTTTCCGGCAGGTCCTTGCGGTCAAGCCGGGCTTTGCCGCCGCGCATGTACTCACCGGATCCGTCTCCATGCCTTCTGTGCGCTACAAAGGCGGCCCCGAGCTGCGTTCCTTCATGGCCCGCGCCCTCGAGAGGATCCGCTCGATTCCTGGGGTCGTGGCTGCGGGGGCCACAGACACCATTCCAATGGGAAACAACTCCAGCGACAGTGTGATCCTGGCAGAAGGCTATGTGATGCAGCCGGGCGAATCCCTCGTCTCCCCGAACCAGATTGTAGTGACACCCGGGTATTTCGAAGCCATGGGAATTCCTCTCGTGGAGGGGCGCTTCTTTGACGGGCGCGATCAGAAGGACTCCCAAAGCGCAGTTATCGTCGACCAGAGGCTCGCCCACAAGTTCTGGCCCAACGGCAGTCCGATAGGAAAGCGGATGTGGCGGCCGGGAAGCGCTGAAGGCCTGGTCCGGCCTGACAAGAACGCCGAGTGGTACACGGTAGCCGGTGTCGTGGGCAGCACAAAGCTTAGAGCCCTGGTGGATCCGGACGAGCGGGTCGGCATCTATTATTTCCCTTACGATCAAACCCCGCGCGACCTGATCACCTTCGCCGTCAGGTCGCCCATGGATCCCGCCAGCCTGATCGGCGCAACCCGAAATGCCATCTCTGAAATTGATCCCGAACTGCCGCTCTATGACGTTCGTACCATGGAAGAGCGTGTGGACGAATCTCTGATTACCCGACGGTCGCCAATGCTGCTTGCCATGGGTTTTGGGTTCGTCGCGCTCTTCCTGGCGGCGATCGGGATCTACGGCGTGCTGGCATATATGGTGGCTCAACGCACAAGGGAAATCGGCATCCGAATGGCCCTGGGAAGCACCGCCGAGGATATCTTCAAGCTGATCCTCGGTGAAGGGATCCTCATCATCGCAGCGGGCTTCGCTCTCGGATTGACCGGTGCCTACACCCTTGGGAGGTACGTGAAGAGCGTGCTGTATGAGGTCCGCCCGATGGAGCCATCCGTAGTCTCGTGGGTAATTGCCCTTCTTGCTCTCGCAGCTCTCGTTGCCTGTGTCCTGCCCGCGCGGAGGGCAACGAAGGTCAATCCCATAATCGCTCTCCGCCAGGAGTGAGACTCGGCCAGGGTGAATTGGACCGGCATTGTTGCAGCAAAGGCGGGCGCGCCGTAATGGCTCCAGAAATGATTGACCATGAACGGGCAGCAGTGAGATCCTCATCGGACTGCGGGTTGTGAAAACGTCCGGATTCCGCGACAGACAACGGAATAGGCAGGCTGGGTTCAATGAATGCAAGATTCTGAGAGCATCTCATCGGCTGCGACAATGAATTCCCGCGAGCTGACCTGTGTGACGGGGATCTTCCTGCTGCTGATGATTATTCGCATACCCGCTCTTATTGGGCCTGCCAACCTCAGCCAGGACGCAACCGAGTACATCGATATTGCCCGCAACGTCGCAGACGGTGACGGGCTGGTTCTCAAGATCCGAGCTTATTTTCTGGGTGATGGATATACCTTACCCTATCCCTCCGCCTCACTGCGCAGTCCGCTGTTTCCATACCTGATGGGCAAGACCTATGCAATGCTGCGCTCGCCGGGTGTTTTCCGGTGGTTCAACCTGGGCATGTTTTTCTTAAACATGGTCCTGCTCGTTTTGATTCTGAGGCGCGTTCTGCCTTTCCAGTTAATGGCATATTCATTGCTCCTGATAGGTCTTTCGGAGCCCATGTTCCTCACTTCCATTTTCCCCTGGGCGGAGCAGACCGCTTTTTTTTGGCTATTGCTGGCCCTTCTGCTGGCCGGCATTGAATTGCATCGCCGCTGGGGTTGGGCCGGTGCGACTTTCGAAGGGTTTACCTCCGCCATGGCAGGCCTGAGCCGGCCGGAATACATGCTGGTTAGTATTTTGTTTCTTGCTTGGCTCGCGCTGCGCGAACGTCGAGTCTTGTGGGTTGGAGCCTTTCTTGTTGGATGTCTCACGCCCGGGATTATCGTGTCCGCGTTGAATTTCCATGACTACGGTCGGATCTTTCTTCCGGGTGACTATCTCTTCAGGAGCCGGCATTATTCGTCATATTTTTCCTGGGAGATCACCGCCTCTGCGGGCGCAGGCGGGTTTGTCGTGTCGAACTGGATCTGGATCGTCCAGCGCATCTTGCACAACGCCGTCAATTACATTGCGAAGCTGATTGGATGGAAGGATCTGTTCGCCCTTGTGTTGGCTTTGCCGTTGGTGCTGAGGAATGCGGTCCAGAGTCCGGAAAGCTGGCGGAAACAGCTTCTGACATTCGTACCCCTTGCCTTTTTTTGTGCGTACTGCGCTATCTGGGCGGGGATTGATCGGGAGCGTTACCTTCTGGCGGTAACGACATTCTTGCTTCCGCTATGTGTGGATGAGGTGCATCGGTGGTCTAGAGCGGCCCGCCGCCCATGGGTCCGAATTGCGTGTCTTGGAATACTCGTGGCGAATCTCCCTTTGCTTCTCGGATATACCGTTGCCGCCGACTTCAAACTGCTGCACCGAAAGACCGTGGGCGAGAGATTCTATGCGAGCGAAAATCCCGCCTGGTCTAACCCTGACCTCGCGCAACTGGCGGACTGGATTCGGAGCAACGTGGGCCCGAATGAGGTTACGTGCCTAGAGAATCCGTTTCTTGTCAACTATCAAACCGGACGATTGACTCTCCTGCTTCCCGAGCGGACGAAGCGGGAAGAGTTTTTAAAATTCCTGAGGTATTACTCGGTGCGCTATTGGGTGAACAATAAGGTGCTTACCAAATACCGTCCCGCGGACCTTGCCGGTTTGGAGAGAGTCGTGCAGGAATCGGGCGCCCGGGAAGTCGCCCGGTGCGGCACGTTCCAAGTCTGGCGTATCCCTTGATCGTTTGGCAAGCCCAGGGCGCAAGCCCTGGGAATAGGCAGCGAGTAATAAAACAGCCCTGAAAGGGCGAGACAAGTATACCGATCACCAGTTGCCTTCAGGCAACACAGCTCAAACCCCTCGCCTTTGAGGCGAGGGTTGTTCAGTCCGTGAAACTTGTTGGTCATGACTTAGCGAGGATGGTCTGCACCTGATTCTGCCAGGCCTCAGGAGACGTATGCAGAGCGCGGCCCAGGTATGAAGCGCGCAGTTGCTGCAGGACTGGGATCCTTCTGCACGCAATTGCGTGGCGTCGATAGCGCGGCTGTCTTTCGAGTGACTCATCGGGCAGATATATCGGCTCTCGCCGGAAATTGAGCAGGGCAAGGGCGTGATTCAGCCGCCGGATCGCCTCCTCGATGACCGGGGGAGCTTTTGCCGGATCTCGAAGCTGGTCGGCCTGATCGTGGGGAATCAAGCGGAAGAAGTAGGTGGCACGACCCGACCTCGAAGTGGATTCCCAGGCGACCAGGTTTCCCGGCGATTTCGCTGCCGGACTCGAAACCAAAGGGAAGAAGAACCAGTGTAGTACGGATTCCCGCTCACCCTCGGCGTCGGCCGGAGCGGATTCCGGCGCACGAACTGCCTCATCCTCCTGTTCGTGACCCTCCGCTCGTGCTTCCGGCGGATCGCCCTCCGCAGCTGCATCCTCAGCTTCCTGACGGATCAGTTTGAAACCGGCAAAGTAGTTTTCATCGTAAGTCAGCTTCCTCAGTTGATCGAAATAAGGCTCGAGGTGCTTGTCTACGGTGTTCTCCAGCAGTGCCGGTACCGTCCGTGAATTGATGGCCAACAATTTCACGACCGCCGTGGCTCGACCCTCTTTCATCAGGTTGGCGACGGTCTGGAATTGATCCGGATCAAGGAAGGGAAAAAGCGAGTGCAGGATCCGGGCGCTTCGGTCGGAAAGATCGTTCATCGCAGACTGCAAGCTGCTGATGAACTCCTCGGTTCGTTTGGCCAGCTTTGTTAAGATGAGACGGTCGCTACCCGATCGAATTCCCAGCGTATAGGTCGGCTCGTCGAATGTGACCGAATCGATCTCTGCAAGCCTCCACTGTACGCCGGTGGCAGTTTCGGGGAGTACCGCGAGGTTGCTCTTGTAGAGGCGCAGCTCCGCGTGGCCTGCAAAGCTGCGCTCCGGTGAATCAAGCTGCGCGTGGCCGTCAAAACGCTCGATCTCATCCAGATCTTCGAGCAGAAGGCATTGAAGCGTGCGACTTCGATAGGCTTCCAGCAGGTCGTGGCAGAGGTTCTGGTAGGTCTTGCCAAACTGGCTGAGCAGGATGATCTTTCCAGTATAAAGCTTCAGAGAGAGCTGGTAGTCCGCGGCGACAAAGGAATCGACATCGCCCAGGTCGAACGCCGTTGGGGCGCCCTTTTCGGGGATCAGGCCGAGGGCTTCTCCTTCGAGCGTCACGCGGCAGGAGCCGCCTTGCATTGCGGCTCCCATCTCATTCAGATATTGAAATCTGCCTGAGTACGTGGCCATAGGTCAGGACATCTTGTTGCCGCATTCCGGGCAGAACTTCGTTCCTGCCTCCGTCTTGGTCCCACAACGTGGACATTCATTCTTAGGACGGAGCGGCTTGCCACATTCCGGACAGAACTTGGCTCCCTGAGTGCGCGCACCGCAGCTGGGACACAGCGCCGCTGCTTCGCTCGTGATATCGATGTCCTTGGTTAAATCCAGGGATTGAACTTTCGTCCGGATCTGATCGACTGTCGCCTGAGCCTGGGCTGCCGCGAGCTCGGTCTCGACATTGGGCGCGCAGTCGTAGCAGAGCCCGCGCTTTTCGTTCCAGCAGCTACTCAGGCACACCCATTTCGAGCACTTGGGACACAAGCGGAAACTCGGCTTGGTTTCCTCGACGGCATCACGGAAAGCTTTGTCGTGACCCGGACCCCGGACGGCACGTTCAATTTCATAACTTCCAGCGCTCGCCTGACCGAACACGCCGCCAAAGATGTTGCCGGCTGCCCGGAGTGCGCTCGTGGCAAAGCCGGTCACCGAGGGATTGAATGGGCTCATGAATCCGTTGCCGCAACGATCGCAGAAGAATTCGAACTGATAGCCTTTGTCGGTTGAGTGGTCTGAATGGTTTCGTGTGAATTGGATCAATGCCATATCGTCAATCTCCAGCGTCTGTGGGATTGGATTCTACCAGGGGCAAAAATTGAAAATCCAGCGATAAGCGTAATCGCCTCGGAGTGGCAGGCCTCGCGCGGGTTCCCACTTTGGGCTAAGAGGTACGGGCGTGACCATTCCTTTTTCGATGAAAAGATCCTCCGATTGACGTATCTTGGCAGCGGCCGAGCGCTGGGAGAAATCATCCCATGATCGCTCCACGAGGAATCCCCCATGGTCCACTGCAGGAATCGAATCCTCCTGGCCGCGTCCGGCCTGCTCGTGATCCGTTGCTGCCTGTTCTTGACTGCCGCCGGCCGGGCCTCTCACGGCAACCGCGCAGCAGAACCGGACCGAGCGCCGTGGTCGGAAAGGATGGCGACATCCGAGATGAATCGCCGCGGCAAGTCACTTGTCTATTCACGAGAATCCCAAGCCAGATGGAACTATGAAACCGGGGTTTTTCTGAAAGGCCTGGAGGCAGTCTGGCAGAAAACAGGTGACGAGCGATACTACCAGTACCTCAAGAGCATCGTCGATTCCTACCTGGGATCGGACGGATCCATTGCCACTTACAACCTCGCTGACTACAACCTGGACAGCATCAACAGCGGGAAGATACTGCTGACGTTGCACGAAAAGACAAAGGACGAGAGCTATCGGCTTGCTGCCGACCGTCTCATGGGGCAGCTCGAGAAGCAGCCGCGTACTCCGGAGGGTGGATTCTGGCACAAGAAGATCTATCCGAACCAGATGTGGCTCGACGGGATCTACATGGCCGCCCCTTTCTTCGCGCAGTATTCACGCACTTTCCATATCCCAGCTGGATTTGACGATATTCTGCGGCAGGTCACACTCGTCGGTGTTCACACGCACGATCCTGATACAGGACTTCTCTTCCACGCGTGGGATGCTGCCAAGACACAGCCGTGGGCGAATCCGCAGACCGGCTGTTCCAAAAGCTTCTGGGCGAGATCGATCGGGTGGTACGTTATGGCACTCGTCGACATATTGGATTATTTCCCGGCCGACCATCCGGGGAGACGGCAAATAGTCGACCGGTTCGGGAGTACACTTGCAGCGATACGCCGCTACCAGGATCCGGAAAGCGGTCTCTGGTATCAGGTTGTCGATCAGGGCACGCGCCCAGGCAACTATCTGGAAGCCTCAGCCTCCTGCATGTTTGTATATGCCATGGCCAAGGGAAGTCGAGAGGGCTTGGTGGGAGCCGAGTACCTCGAATTTGCCGAGGCTGGCTATCGCGGTATACTCCGCCATTTTGTCCGGGTGGATTCGACCGGCCTCATCAGCCTCAGTTGCATCTGCAGTTCGGCGG
This sequence comes from Acidobacteriota bacterium, assembly GCA_035631775.1. GTDB lineage: Bacteria > Acidobacteriota > UBA6911 > UBA6911 > UBA6911 > DASQID01. The sequence goes on along the minus strand of DASQID010000027.1, from coordinate 2,692 downwards.
GCTTGGGCGGGCCAAAACAACGAAACGGGACGTTCGAGTACTACATAAGTGAGCCGGTCGTGACAAACGACCTGAAAGGCGTAGGCGCATTCATACTCGCCAGCGTCGAAATGGAGCGGCGCAATGGTGGGCAGTAGGCAGCCGGCAGCAGGCGGTCCACAATGGCATTTTACTGCCTTCTGCCTGCGGCATTTCGGTTGAGTCCTACGGAGGCAGCCATGAATCTGCAAAAGACAGCACTCGGCCTGTCGCTCGGAATGGTCTGGGGACTGCTGGTTTTCTTCGCCACGATCTGGGCGACATACCACGGGCGTGGCGCAACACTCAGCGTTCTCAATAGTTATTATATAGGCTTTTCAGTGTCCTATTTCGGCGCATTTATTGGTTTGATTTGGGGTTTCGTCAACGGCTTCGTTGTTGGCTTTCTGATTGCCTGGCTCTATGACCTGGCGTGCGGACTGCTGTACAAACCGGAAGCGCACCCTCGCTGACTAGGCTTGCTGGATGCGCGCAATCGAAATACTGGGCCTGTTTAGGCTTGAATCGGCAAGCACGATTATCTAAAATCTTGGGACGCTGCGGCTGCTGGGAGATCGTCTAATGGTAAGACGGGTGGCTCTGGCCCACCTGATCGGGGTTCGAATCCCTGTCTCCCAGCCAAATCCTTCCTAGGCATCTCCCAAACTTCCATCGCTCAATAATTTGCCGTCACCTCCATTCGTGTTTGTTGGCTTTGTGGCGCAAAAATGTGGCGCACGAGGGTCAATAACGCCACTGAGCTTATTGATCGCTGTCCGCAGGTGTTCCTGCTGCACGTTGGCATAGATCTGCGTCGTGGCAAGATCCTTGTGCCCGAGGAGGTCTGCAATGTCCGCCAGGGCCACGCCCTTCATGCGCAGGATCGTCGCGAACGAATGACGGAGCTGGTGGACGTTCAGTTCCTCGATACCGGCCTTCCGGCAGATCTTTTTCATCTTCTCGAGAAGATGCTTGTCAGGTTTGCCCGCCCTGTTTGGGAATACCCAGGTATCGCTCTTTCGCTCTTTCCGCTGCTCGGCGAGCATCCCTTCGACCATGGGAGAGATCGGAATAACGCGCTCGTCCGTCTTCGGATCCCACACATCGGGCTTGGACTGGATCAGGATCACTCCAAGTTCGGATTTAAGATCCTCCCAGGCCAGGTATGTCAATTCTCCGCGCCGCATTCCGGTAAGCAAGATGGTTCCGAATTTACGCCTCTCCTCGCGACTCGCCGCTTCGAAGAACTTTGCCAGCTTGTCACCCTCGATGTAATCAGGCAGGGCCTTCTTCGGGATCTTGAAGGTTTCGATGCCGGCCGCCGGATTCACCACCGCGTAGTTTTTCTTCATTGACCAGTTGAAGAATGCCGCCAGGGTTCGAATCTCGTAGTTGATGGTCCTCTTCGCGACAGATTGATACAGCCTCTTGCGGCCCAGCCATCCGTATTTGGCGTTCGCCTGCGGGCTGCCGCTCTTTGGATTTTTCTTCAATTCCGTGCGCAACTCGCGCTCGCGTTCCTTCTCGGTCTCGCTCACCTCTTCGACGATTTTTCCGCCCAGTCGCTGAGTCTTGAAATCCTCAATATGATGCAGCTTGATGTCATGGAGGGATTCGACGGAAGGATGGAACATCCGGAGGAAAATCCGGAATGTCCTGATGACACGCATTATTCTCCGTGCACTGCTGGCCCGTCTGTCGCGGTCAAGATGCTCCTCGAACTTCCGGACAGCCTCATCCAGTTCGGGATTCTCCGGATCGGTTCCATGCATCGCTCTCTGCTGCGCGAACTGCGTCCGATAGGTTTCCGCATCCGCCTTCCGAGGGTACAGCTTTCGTACTCTCCCCTTTCCGCGTCCATGGGTGAATTCCCAGCCGAGAGATTTCCCGGTCCCGGGATCGAGTCTTTTACGAACGGTTGCCATTTCCGTACCTCTTTGCCTCGGCGTTCGCCGTCTCCAGGATCTTCACGCTGGAATAGGTCAGTGCCGCCAGCCACTGATCGATGTCCGTCTTTCGAAATCTCAACTTGCCCGCGATTCGCACGTGTGGAATGCGAAACGCTGATTTGGGCCCTGTCATCTTATAGACACCGCTCAGCGGAATCCCAAGATATTGGGCGACATCTGATATCTTCCACAAGCATTGTTCCATCATCGACCTTCCTTCACTTTCTGACCGTCTACCAAGAGTATCCGGCAATCGCGGCTTTTTACTTTCCCTTTCTAACTACAAGACTCTCAAAAAGCCCCGAAACTTACCTCACAAAATGTACGACCTGTCAAAAATAGAAGGCGGTCAGTTTTCCCTTACGTGCCTCCTGATCATGTGCCGGCGGTGATCTGGCACAAGGCGCCTCTTCTAAATCATCACCTGCTTGCGGGTTTGTCGGCGTTCAGTCGGACGACTCTAAGCGGTCAGCTTCCCCGAACAACGCAGTTTTCGCAGCGGCTGTTGAGTTGGTGCTCGTGGGAACCAGGAGATGGAGAATCATAATAAAGCCCAGAGGTCTGTGTGAGTAGAAAGGCTGGGAGTGTGGTGTGGTTTGATGTTGACTGCCAAGTCAACATGTGCGACAATTTGTCCCGTGGTATCCAAAACTACACTTGGTGCTCGGATTAAGGAGTTGAGGCGCGCGGCCATGCTTTCGCAGCGCGACCTGGCTGACCGTGTA
>DASQID010000026.1:0-2417 GCA_035631775.1 Acidobacteriota bacterium | reverse complement strand
CCGGCGCCACAGGAGTTCTTCCGTCGTGCTAATTGCAGAGTTGATTCTGCGCAGGTCCTTAGTCACTTTAGAAAGGCCAGGAGTTGATTTAGTTGCCCGAGAATTGGGCAAGGTTTGGGTGCAGGAGGGGAGTCGGCCGCGGACCAGGTCGAACCTGATCCGCTCCCACTCAGGCTGAATGCTCAGTCGACTACTTTGGCGGAGATCACGGCAATCAGGGCGTCGGTGCCCACCTGAAAGTTGGTCTTACCGACGACCACCATCTGGCCGGGGCGCAGGTCGAGATTTGTCTGGAATCCCCTATGGTCGGACCCGGTGACAATTTGGCCTTCGGCTGATTGACGTCGCTCCTTATATTGAAGGCTCAGACTCAATTCGTCGAGGTGAATGCTATCCCCCTTTTCATCATGGGTTAGCCGGCAGGTCCTGTAACCGAAGTCATAGGGAATCCGCGGATCCCCTCCCGGCATTGTGGGATTTGGGATAAACCCTGATGCACTGAAGTTGCTGTTCGGCACAGTGGCGCTTCGGCCAACGATCGTTTCAAGCAATTGAAAGGACTTGTAAGCGAATGTTGAACGGAGCTGCTTCAAGACGGGATCCAGTGGCGCAGGAAGGTTCATCGCAGAACTGCCGCTTTCGGAAGCTGCGAGAAGGTAAGCCGTGACCTCGATCGACTTGGATTGAGGTTGCGGATGAGCCACATCGAGCTTACGGATGATCTCCTCCATGGCGGTCACGATTTCCGGGCTGCCTGATAACGTGAGCGTTTTGAGCCCTCTGCTGGGAACGACGAATGCAAGGTTTGTCCTGGTGAAAGGTGATAGGACCTCGGCAAGCTCAGCGGGATCCGCATATTTGACTTCCACCACGCGGACTTGCTGTTCCGGCGCCTTCTTCGGGGCCGGCTGCTCGTTCTGAGGGAATGCATTCGATGCCGCTAGAAATGCCACAATTGCTACTACAAGCCATAGCCTCATCCTGCTCATGATTATTCTCCCTTTGGGCTGACAAGCCAGATGACGATGACGTTTGGATCAGCGGTTTCCATTTTGATGGCCACGTCGTCCAGAACCGCCGGCCGTTCATGTGCCCGCTCAATGCGCCTGCCCGGTGGTTTGGTATGCGCCGATGCTTTGGACTGGTTTGGTGCTTCCTGGGGGATGGGACCTGTCACCGACAAGAATGGCTTTACGCTCGTTGGACGGACTACCAGTTGATTGGGCGCCGGCATGACTGACCCGCGCATCGTATAGGACTGCCACGTCCACCAGACCCCCAGCGCAGCGATAATCACCACCGCCGCGGCCAGCGCCGCCCATCGAAGCGGTGCGCCAAAAAAGGAAGGGACACGTCGCGCCGGGCCGTCCAGCTTCGCCAGGACAGAGGCGCGCATAGAAGCGTACTCGTTTTCCGGAATGTCATCCGTGAGCGGTGTCTTCATTGACAGCCGGTCTTGGCGGTATTTCTCCAGCAATCCGGCACAGACTGCGCACTCGATCAGATGGCGTTCGTGTTCGACCGGCTTGGCCTCAATATCCCCGCTGGCCAGCAACGCGATATCTCGTTCGTCGATATGGTCGTTCATTTCTTCATCCTCAGACTGCGCTCACAATAGCGTCTCATCCGGATCCGGGCACTGGCGATCTGCGACCGGACAGTCGCGGCGCTGCTGCCGAGAATGCGCGCCGTTTGCTCCGTGCTTAGTCCTTCGATATCACGCAGCACCACGGCTGCTTTCTCCTTGTACGGCAGCGTCTGAATGGCTTCGTGCAGGATTCGCCGCCGGTCCATTGCATTGAGCGCATCATCGGCTCCCAATTCGGCTGACTGATGCGCCTCGTGTTCGGTTGGATCCCCTACCAGCGGAGACAGTGGAACCCGATAGAGTTCGCGGGCCACGTCGCGGCAGGCATTCACGGTTACCCGGTACAGCCAGGGACGCAAGTCCGCATCGGCCCGTATGCGGGAAAGATGCCGGAACAGTTTCAGGAACACCTCTTGCGCCGCGTCCCTCGCGTCCTCGAGGCTATGCAGGATCCGGAAGGCCGTGCCCAGCACCAGGCGCTGGTGGAAGATCATCAGCTGCTCGAAGGCCGCGCGGTCGCCCGCCTGGGCGCGCAAAATGAGGCTCCTTGTCTCCGGAGACAAGTTGTCCCGCGCCCCAATTATGTCATCCGTCGGATCAGCCGCCATCAACGAGCCGTATGTCAACCACTGCCTCCGATCATAAATACTCTTCTTGTCCCGGGATCGTGGAGAAGAATCTGCACGGTGAGGACTGGAGGTCGTGTTTATTCTCTGTGCCTTTGCGTAGCGGGTCTCTTTAAGAGCCGCCGCAAAGTCGCATTCTGGCTCGGAATGTATTCATGTGCGGGGGGTCATCATACCCCCGGTCGCGGCCTACGGCCGCGGCG
>DASQID010000025.1:0-4118 GCA_035631775.1 Acidobacteriota bacterium | reverse complement strand
GCAGCGCAGCCCGGGGTTTGACGCCTCACTCATCGACAGCCCCGGAGGGGCGACAGACCCTCTGAGCATGACATGCTCTTCTGTCGCCCTTCCAGGGCTTTCCGCTTCCTCCATTCCCGACCCCGGGCCGCGCTTCGCTTGCCCGGGGCTACTGGCTGCGCGCCCTTCCAGGGCGCGGGCTTGCTGTTATGGATGATCCGTGCATTTCCATGTCTCATCTTGTCCAACGAACGCCGGAACGACCAAGCCCTTGCGAGTCGCACCGCCGGCGCCCCAATGGAATGAAATCGGTGACTGAGTAGCCTGTCACCGAGTTTACCGAGTTTCCGGTAGCAGCCGTCCCTTACGCCAAACACCAAGTACCTTTGCCAGGTAGGTGTACACGACGGGGGTCAAATAGAGTGTAATCAGCTGAGAACACAGCAGCCCTCCAACCACCGTCAGGCCCAGCGGCCGGCGTGATTCGCCACCTGCTCCCCAACCTACCGCGATGGGCACCGCTCCCAGCAGAGCCGCCATTGTCGTCATCATAATCGGACGGAAACGAATCAGGCAGCCTTCGTATATGGCGTCGGCCGGGTTCTTGCCTTCTTTCCTCTCAGCTTCCAGCGCAAAATCGATTTGCATGATCGCGTTTTTCTTGACAAGGCCGATCAGCATTATCAGGCCCACGAAGGCGTAGATGTTGAGATCCACGCGGAAAACGAGAAGGGTCAAGAGAGCGCCGAAGCCGGCCGAAGGAAGCCCAGACAGGATCGTCAGAGGATGAACATAACTCTCATAGAGCATTCCGAGCACAATATATACGACCATTATGGCGATGATGATCAGAAGTCCGAGGTTGTTCAGCGAGCTTAGGAACGTTTTGGCCGCTCCCTGAAAGCTGGTCGTCATATTTCCCGGCAAGGTTCGCTGCGCGACTTCCTGGATTCGAGAAGTCGCATCACCAAGGGATACACCGGGCTTCACGCTGAAAGAAATCGTCACCGAGGGAAGCTGCCCGGAGTGGTTGATCGTCTGCGGTCCCACATCACTCCGCATTGTGGCAAAGGTGCTCAGTGGAATCAGGTGACCATCGGTGGATTTCAATTGCAGCATGGAGAGATAGTCGGCGTGTTCCTGGAACCTGGGCAGAATCTCGAGCAACACCCTGTATTGATTGGTGGATCCATAAATCGTGGACGACCACTGCGGGCCGAAGGCGTCGTAGAGGGCGGATTGAATCTGCATGGCATTCAGATGCAGGGCCGCCGACTTGTCCCGATCAAATTCCACATTCACGCGCGGGGTCCTCATCTGCATGTCCGTGGTAACGTCCTGCAATTCGGGAAGCTGGGCAATCTCGCGCTCGAGCCTCTGCGCCTGGCGATATAATTCATCCGTGTCCGGCCCCTGTACCGTGAAGTCATAGGAGCTTTTTGACATGCGGCCGCCGATCCGCAGTGCCTGTGGAACTGTCATGAAGACCCGGAAACCGGGGAAGCGCGACACCTTCGGCCGCAATTCCTCCACTACCTGATTCACGGTGAGAGACCGCTGCCGGCGCGGCTTCAGTATCACGTTCATGCGGCCGGTGTTCGCCGATCCCCAACCACTCCCCCCGCAGCTTGACATGACCGACTCCACATTCGGATCGTTGCGAATGATGTCGGAGACACCCTGCTGGTATTGAGCCATCTGGTAATAAGAGGTGCCCTGTGCCGCCTCGCTCATCACGGACAATTGGTCATTATCCGTATCCGGGATGAAGCCCTTGGGCACGACGACATACAGGTAACCGGTCGCTACCAGAACGGCAAAAAACACGACCACCATGACCGGGCGGTGTCGGAGAACCCAACAGAGGCTGCTCGAATAGAAGTTCTTCATGCCCTCAAAGAAGCGCTCCGTGCTGCGATAGAAGATGCCATTGCGTGTCTCCCCGAGCGGCCGCAGGAAGCGGCTGCACAGCATGGGCGTCAGCGTGATGGATACGAGGCCGGAAATTAAAATCGCCACGGTGATGGTGACGGCAAACTCTCGAAAGAGCCGGCCTAGAATTCCGGCCATGAACAGAACAGGAATGAACACCGCCGCAAGGGAGAGCGTCATGGAGACGATCGTAAATCCAATTTCCTTTGAGCCGCTGAGGGCCGCCTCGAGCGGTTTCTCGCCCTTCTCCAAGTGCCGGACGATGTTCTCGAGCATGACGATCGCGTCGTCGACCACAAATCCGATGCAAAGCATCAGCGCCATCAGCGACATATTGTCCAGGCTGAAATTCAGAAGGTACATTATCGAGAACGTGCCGACGATCGACAGCGGCAGCGCCATGCTCGGAATAAGGGTGGCCGATGTGTTCCTCAGGAAGATAAAGATGACGGCGATGACGAGGCCCAGGGTGACCGCCATGTTCGCCTGAATATCATTGAAGGCTTCCCTGATGTTCTTGGAACGGTCGCCGCGTATGTTCAACTCGACCGAGGGCGGAAGCTGAGCCTGAAACGACGGCAACAGTTGCTTGATTCTGTCGGTCACCTCAATGATGTTGCTTCCGGGCTGGCGCATTACCATGAGGTTGATCGCACGCGGATTCGCCGTTTTGGTGTAGAACCAGGAAGCCGTCTTGTCATCGGCGACGCTGTCCTTCACCGTCGCAACGTCCTCGAGGCGAACCGGCGAGCGGTTGCGATAGGAGACCACGACAGGACGGAATGCTTCGGCATTCATAAGCTGGCCTGTGGCCTGGATGTTGTAAGCCTGGTGAGGTCCATACAACGTCCCGGTAGGGAGATTGACGTTCCAGCGTCTCAGGGCACTGTCCACCTCATTGATTCCGATTTGCTTTGCGGCCAGCTTGTTGGGATCGACCTGCACTCGCACCGCATATTTGGTGGAACCCATGACGTTAACCTGAGCGACTCCGGTCACCATTGAGATCCGCTGTGCAATTAATGTTTCCGCATACTCGTCGAGATCCCAGAGCGGAAGAGTTCCCGAAGTCAGTCCCAACATCATGATGGGCGAGTCGGCCGGATTGGTCTTACGAAACGACGGAGGCGAGGGCATCCCGGCAGGGAGGAGCGGCATGGCTTCGGCGATGGCTGTCTCCACGTCGACTGCAGCGCCGTCTATATCCCGGCTCAGATCGAACTGCAAGGTGATCGAGGTAGAGCCCTGGGAGTTCGACGAACTCATGTCATCGAGGCCTGCGATCGTTGTGAACTGGCGTTCGAGGGGTGTGGCGACGGCCGAGGCCATCGTGTCCGGATTGCCCCCGGGGAGGCTGGCAAAGACATTGATGGTTGGAAAATCCACCGTCGGCATGTCGCTTACCGGCAAGGCGCGATAGGCGACAACGCCGAACAATCCAATCGCAAGCATCACCAGGCTTGTGGCGATCGGACGCCGAATGAAGATCTCGGAAATGTTCACGGCTCGAGCTCTGTTTTCGCCCTCGGCCTCCCTTTGGGTGACCGTCCGGAGGGCGGCCCTCCCGGGCCCTGGATCTGAACGCGCATCGACGGAGCCAGCCTCAGCTGGCCTTCGGTGACGACGACTTCGCCGGCCCGCAGGCCCTTCTCTATCACCAGATCCTGATCAATCCTGGTGCCGGTGACCACGGGTCGCGATTCCACCGTGTGGTCCTCTTTCACCACAAAGACGTACGATCCTTCCTGGCCCGTTTGCACCGCTTGATTTGGGACTACCATCGCATTGGGCTGTATGGCTAACCTGAGTGTGACCCGGGCAAACTGCCCGGGCCACAGTTTGCGATCTTTGTTGGCAAAGGTGGCCTTGATTCGGATCGTACCGGTGGTCGGATCCACGGCGTTGTCGATGAAGGTCACCTCGCCCGCCTCTGGGGGCGTCGAATCTCCTTGCGGCGATACCATGACCAGCTGAGATTTCCGGATTTCCGGAAGCCTGGCTTCAGGAACGGAGAACGATACGTATATCGGCTGCACCTGATTGATGGTCATCAAATCGGTGGAGTTGGCTGAAACTACATTGCCCTGCTTGACGTTTAGATTGCCGGTGCGTCCGTTTATGGGAGACCGTATGGAGGTGTAGCCGAGCTGAACCTTGATGTTATCGACCGCCGCACGGGATGCACCGAGAGCCGCGCGGGCCGATTT
>DASQID010000024.1:0-7418 GCA_035631775.1 Acidobacteriota bacterium | reverse complement strand
ACATACGGAGCGGCTCACGTGGCGGCTAAACGCTTCGGAGCGGCCGGTATTGTGGATCCGAGGCCATATGCGGTTGGTTCGATCCAACAGACGTACGCAAAGTATCATCATTTGAGCGACGTACTGCCCGCGATGGGATACGGAGAGCAACAGGTCCAGGACTTGAAGGCTACGATTGAAGCGGTGCCCTGTGATTTGGTACTTGTGGGCACCCCTCTGGATCTCGGCCGTCTCATCCGGACGAACCGCCCGATGATGCGCGTGAGCTATAGCCTTGATGGGGCTTCAACGCAGGCACTCGATGGAATTCTAGACAACTTCATTTCCGGCGTACGAGGAGGGCAGAAACCATATGAAGGATTTTCTCTCCATTCGAAGCTCGTCCACTGACGAAATCCGCGAACTTCTGGCAAGCGCCTTTGCGATCAAGGCGAATCCATCGAAATACGAAGACAGGCTCAAGGGAAAAGCCCTGGCGATGATTTTCGAGAAGCCGTCCCTTCGCACCCGGGTGACCTTCGACGTCGGCATGCACCAGATGGGCGGTTACGCGGTGTACCTGACACCGGCCGAGATCAACCTGGGCAAGAGAGAGTCGGTTGCCGACGTTGCCAGAAACCTGGAGAGGATGGTCCAAGGGATCATGATTCGCACTTTCAGCCAGGAGTTGGTCGAAAAACTGGCGGAGTGCGCGCGCATCCCAGTAATTAACGGCCTGACGGACCACAGCCATCCGTGCCAGGCAATGGCTGACTACATGACAGTGCTGGAGGTCAAAGGAAGCCTCCAGAACCTGAAGATTGCGTATGTGGGGGATGGCAACAATGTCGCTCACTCGCTCATTTGCGGCGCTGCACGCCTCGGAGCACATATTGCCGTGGCGACTCCGGATCACTACGCGCCCGCTCCGGAAATCGTGGCATGGGCGAAGGAACAGGCCGGCACAACCGGCGCGAGAGTCGTATTGATGCGCGATCCGGTGGAGGCAGTAGCGGGCGCTGATGTCGTCTATACCGATACCTGGACGAGCATGGGGCAGGAGGAAGAGGCCGAGCAGAGAAGAGCCATATTCTGGCGCTATCAGGTGAATGATGAGCTGCTCAGTCACGCGAAGTCGGATGTCGTGTTCATGCACTGTCTACCGGCTCACAGGGGCGAAGAGGTCACCGACAATGTGATCGATTCCAGCGCATCGGTGGTTTTCCAGCAGGCTGAGAACCGCCTGCATGTCCAGAAGGCGATCCTGCTGAGCCTATTAGGGTAGAGGAGACTTGTGCCGAGGTCTGCACTGATAGCGGTTGGGGGCAACTCACTGATCCGGGCCGGCGAAAAAGGAACTATAGCGGAACAGATCAACAACGCTCGCCTGATCAGCAGGGCCGTTGCTGCGTTCCTTGCGGAGGGATTCAAGGTTGTGCTGACCCATGGTAACGGTCCCCAGGTCGGGGCGGCCCTGCTCCGGTCAGAAAGGGCTGCGGGGCAGGTGTACGAGCTCGGTTTGGATGTTTGCGTCGCCGCCACGCAAGGCGAAATCGGTTATATCCTGCAACAGGCCCTGCAACAGGAAATCAAGCGGGCGGGGTTGCCTCAGTCGGTGATGACGGTACTGACTCAGGTCATCGTCTCTGCGGATGACCCGGCGTTTTTAAAGCCGACGAAGCCCATCGGACCCTTCTATTCTCGGGAATCTGCGGAAGAGAGGACCCACCGTTTCGGATGGCAGATTGTCGAAGATTCTTATCGCGGTTATCGCCGGGTGGTGAGCTCGCCGGAACCCCTCGAGATTGTGGAGGAAGATGCGATCCGCAGGGTCTTCCAACAGGGGATTCTCGCTGTTGCCCTGGGGGGAGGGGGAATTCCGGTTGTAAGGGAAAACGGAACTTTCAAGGGCGTGGACGCGGTCATCGACAAGGACCGTTCTTCGGTCCTTCTTGCGCTCCGGTTGCCTGTCGATCTTCTGATTTTCCCGACCGATGCGGATTTTGTTTATCTCAACTTTAAAAGACCGGACCAGCGCGCGCTCATGCGTGTATCAGCGGGCGAGATCCGCGCATATCATGAAGCCGGCCACTTCCCGCCCGGAAGCATGGGGCCCAAGATCGAAGCTTCCCTGCGTTTCCTCTCGGCAGGAGGAAAGGAAGTCATCATCACGTCTCTGGAAAAGCTGGCCTCGGCGGCTCGAGGTGAGGGAGGGACTCACATCTTGGCTTGCGGAGAGTGAGAAGGTGGCAAGAGAGCGCAGGGATCCAATCGGCGACTTCATATGCAAGCGTACCCGTCATTGGAGATACAAGCCATGAAACTCCGCCATGTGATCGATACGCAGCAGTTCACCGTGCCCATGCTGATGGAAATGTTCGATCGCGCACGGAACATGGAAAGAGTCGTCGCCCGTGGGGGGACACTCGATTACCAGCACAAGATCATGGCATCGCTGTTTTATGAACCCTCGACACGCACGCGACTTTCCTTCGAGGCTGCTATGTACCGCCTTGGGGGCCGCGTTTTTTCCACTGAACAGGCAAGACACTTCTCGTCGGAGATCGAGGGGGAGAAGCTCGAGGACACGATCCGCATCATTTCAGGGTACGCGGATGTGATCGTATTGCGTCACTCGGAGGCAGGCGGCGCAGCTCGCGCGGCCGAGGTTGCCAGGGTACCGATCATAAACGCCGGCGAAAACGGAGGGCAGCATCCGACCCAGGCTCTGCTAGATCTCTATACGATCTTTCGAGAGAGGCGCGGCCTGGATGGACTCACGATCGCCGTTGTGGGAGAGTTGGACCGGGGCCGAACTGCCCGATCACTGGCCTACCTGCTCAGCAAATTCGACCGCGTCAAGCTCTATTTCGTGAGCCCGCCGGAGCTTCAGATGGCACCCGACATCCTGCAGCACCTGGATGAACGTAATGTCTGGTACTCCATCGAGTGCGACATCAATGCCCTGATCAATTCCGTTGATGTGGTCTACCTCACGCAGATCAGGCCGGGACGAATGGCAAACGTCCAGACACGGGTGCGATATGCCATGAGTGCTGAGCTCCTCAAGCGGATGAGGGCCAACGCGATGATCCTTCATCCGTTGCCGCGCACCATCGAACTCGACAAGACCATCGATGAAGATCCGCGGGCTCTGTATTTTCGTCAGGCAACCAACGGACTCTATGTCCGGATGGCAATCCTGAGCATGGTCCTGGACACAGACTGATGTCGGGATAAGGTTAGGGTCTGTCAAAACATTAATCGATTGAGAGCCGAGGAGGTTTCATGTCGACTCACATTGAGCTCGTGAACAAGATGAGAACCGAAGACTACATCGAGCTGGAGAATTTGTACGGCGCCCACAACTATCACCCTCTCGATGTGGTGATTCAGAGAGGGGCGGGTGTATGGCTGTATGACGTAGAAGGGAAGAAGTACCTGGACTGCCTGGCAGCATACTCCGCTGTGAATCAGGGGCATTGCCACCCAAAGATCATGGAAACCGTGATCCGGCAGGCACAACTCCTGACCCTCACGTCGCGCGCGTTCCGGAACGATCAGCTACCCCTTCTCTGCAAAGAACTGCACGAGCTCACCGGCATGGAGATGGTCCTTCCGATGAACTCCGGGGCGGAGGCCGTCGAGTCAGCGCTGAAAGCGGCACGAAAATGGGGATACTTTGTCAAAGGCATTCCGGACGGAAGGGCCGAGATTATTGCCTGCTCCAACAACTTTCATGGGCGCACCATCACGATAGTCAGCTTCTCTACCGAGTCACAATACCGCGACGGCTTCGGGCCGTTCACGCCGGGATTTACCGTGATCCCCTTCAATGACGTCGAAGCCCTGCGCCGGGCCATAACGCCCAACACCTGCGCGTTTCTTGTTGAACCGATTCAGGGGGAAGCCGGCATTATCCTGCCTTGTGACGGGTACCTTCGCTCCTGCTTCGACCTCTGCCGACAAAACAACGTGCTGTTTGTCGCAGATGAAATCCAGTCGGGATTGGGTCGCACTGGAAAACTGTTTGCCTATATGTACGAGGGCATTCATCCGGACATGGTGATAATCGGCAAGGCGCTCTCCGGCGGGTATTACCCTGTATCAGCGGTGGTTGCATCACGCGATGTGCTGGGTGTGTTCAAGCCGGGCGATCACGGAAGTACCTTCGGGGGCAATCCCATGGCCTGCGCCATCGCGCGCTCTGCCTTACGGGCGCTGATGTCGGAGGGTATGGTTGGACGATCCGCAGAGCTAGGTAACTATTTCCTCGAGAAACTGAAAACGATACGCTCCCCGCATGTGAAGGAGGTCCGTGGCCGCGGTCTTTGGATCGGCGTGGAGTTGCACGGACCTGCCAGGCCGTTTTGTGTGGCCCTCAAGGACGAGGGGATTCTCTGCAAGGAGACGCACGACCATGTGATCCGTATCGCCCCTCCGCTGATCATCACTCGAGAGGAGATCGACTGGGCCTTTGAGCGGTTCGCCAGAGTACTGCAGTAGCCTGCGCATCCGGTCGCTCCCGGTGCTTTGCGGTTGGTGAGCCTCAGTGGTGAGCACCGCAAAACTCACGGAGAAAATAATGCAATTGGTGCTTTCAAGGAGATTTGCAGAGCGGCCGGGCCTGGCTCATAATCAAGAAAGGCTTTGTGCTTTGACCCGAAGACAATCGTAATTCAGGAGGAGAGCATGCGCCGAAAAACCACGGCATTGTCAGCGCTGTTGCTTGCCTGTGCGGCTTTTTGCGTGTTTGCCAAAAACATCAAGACGGATTCCCGCCTGGAACATGCTTTCCTTCGTCCGGCCGCAAATGGCTGGACGCTCGTACACCTGGAAGGTGGACCTGCCGAGATCGGGTATCAGCACGGATATCTTCTGGCGCGCAGGATCAGCGACATGTGGGAGGTCGCGAGGCTGGAATTGATCCACGATAACCACAAGGATTGGACGTTTTTCCGCAATGCCGCCCGCGACATGATGTGGCCTCGAATTGAGTCTGAGTATCGCGATGAGCTTCAGGGCATTGCCGCCGGCGTGAACGCCCGGGGTGTGAAGCTGGACCTTTGGGACATTGTAGCTTTGAACGGATTGCTCGAGTGGGGATACTATGTGAAGGAGTACGACAAACAGAGCAAAACCCCGCCGCCCGCCACACCGATCTCGCCGGAGCACTGTAGCGCTTTCGTTGCCACGGGAAGCTATACCAAAGATGGCAAGGTGGTCATTGCCCACAATAACTGGACCAATTACCTGGATGGCGAACGATGGACTATTATCTTCGATATAGTCCCGGCTAAGGGTAATCGCATTCTCATGGACGGACTCCCCGGCCTCATAGCCAGTGACGATGATTTCGGGATCAATTCCGCCGGTATCATGATTACCGAGACCACAATCTCCGGATTCGAGGGCTACGACCCCACCGGCATTCCGGAATTCGTTAGGGCACGGAAGGCCATGCAGTACTCGGCCTCCATCGACGACTTTGCGCGCATTATGAAGGAAGGCAATAACGGAGGCTACGCGAACGACTGGTTGGTGGCCGATCGCAAGACCAATGAGATCGCCAGCCTTGAACTGGGGCTCAAGAATGTCACCTTGGAACGGAAGGCGGACGGCTATTTTGTAGGATCGAATTTCCCTATTAATCCCAAATTGGCACGGGAAGAAACCGACTTCGATACCAGTGATATGAGCAGCAGCGCTAACGCCCGTCATATGCGCTGGGATCAGCTGATGGCGGAGTACAAGGGCAAAATTGACGTGTCTGCCGCCCAACGCTTCCTGTCGGATCACTACGACACATTTCAGCAGAAAGATGACCCAAACGAACGGACTCTCTGCGGCCACGTGGATCTTTCTCCCCGAGGCCTGCCTTCGTGGCAACCCCCGTTTGGCATTGCCGGTGCAGTTCAAAACAAGGTCACCGATTCTGAGATGGCGCAGCAAATGTCGCTCCGCGTGGCGGCCGGCCACGCCTGCGGAATCGGCTTCAAGGCGGGGGTCCACCTTCGAGCGCACCCCGAATACAAGTGGCAAGCCGGCTATCTCCGGGACATGCCCTCCCACCCGTGGACTACGTTTTCCAGCACAAAGTGATCTCGCATAAGCAGTGTCTCTCCGAACACCCGATTTCTTGAGGCACCTCATCTCATCCCCGCCTTGCGCCTTGGCGCGAGGGGAGGCCGCGCCGCGGGAACTTCTGAGTGCCGCCGGGGTCCAAATATATAGCAGTGCAGAACAACCAAACATAATCGCAACACTATGGCGAGCACGCGCAGCGTGCTCGTGAATGAAGGCGCCTGCCTCTATGTGAAAAATACTGTGGCGGGCGAGGAGGATATCAGTATGTTCGAGACACTGGTGAGGAGTGGCCGCAGCGATTTGGTCAAGCGATTCACTTCGTTTCTGGTCTCCGTGGTTTGTCACGCTGTGGGTGTTTTCGTGTTTGTGCTCATCCCGCTCGTGTTCTTTAACGTGCTTCCCGCGAACGAACTACTTACATTCCTGACTGCCCCGCCCCCGCCGCCTCTGCCCCCTGCACCGAGGCCTGTCGTGCGCGAGCCGGTGCACGTAGGGGGAATTGTTCAGCAATCCAAACTGATCAGACGGATCGAACCGGAGTATCCTCCGATGGCGCGAATGGCCAGAGTGCAGGGCAAGGTGATTCTTCAAGTCATCGTCGATGAGGAAGGAAATGTGACGGAAGTGAAGGTACTGGAGGGAAATCCCTTGCTGAACGATGGCGCGGTTCGCGCAGTCCGGCAATGGAAGTATTCGCCGACTCTTCTCAATGGTGAGCCCGTCCCGGTGACCGCCTCCGTCACTGTAATCTTCAAACTCACCCGTCAATGAGCTGCAGGTGTCGGCCGCGGAGATTTCACCTCGCGCACTTGGAGCCCCTGCGAGGCGAGCTGAAGAGCGAGCAACAAAGCCGGCGGCGGGCATCTGCTTCGTTGCCGCTCCTCGACGATATGCACCGATATCGCCTGCGTCGCGGCGCCTCCCATCTGTCCGCCCCAGGAGCGCCGCAGGCGCGACGGTGCTCAGGGGATGAGCAGGACTTTTCCGGTAGTCTGGCGCGTCTCCAGAGCCTCGTGTGCACGCGCCGCATCCCGCAGGGGGTATGTCCGGTCAATGCGGAGCTTCAACTTCCCCTCGAGGATCCAACCAAACAGGTCTCTTGCGCGCCAATCGAGCTCGTCTCTTGTGGCAACATAGTGTCCGAGCGAGGGGCGCGTGATGTAGAGGGAGCCTTTCGCATTGAGGATGTTGAGGTCGAATGGCGGCACCGTTCCGCTGGATTGCCCATAGAGAACGATCATTCCACGCCGTCGAAGGCAGTTCAGGCCCTTTTCAAACGTGTCGCGTCCCACCGAATCATACACGACGTGCACGCCGAGCCCTTCAGTGAGCTTCTTTACCTCAGGCTCAAA
>DASQID010000023.1:0-3213 GCA_035631775.1 Acidobacteriota bacterium | reverse complement strand
CCTCGAAATCGAGAGCGACTATTTCTCGCTCGCTTGGTTCAATCCGGAACGTGATCCGCCAGTTCCGGGTGACTGTCAGGCTCCAGGTACCCTTCCGATCTCCGGAAAGCTGATGGGCACGCCACGACAGAATGTCCTGGAGCTCGCGAACGTCGTTCATCTCCTGCAGGAAAGTCAGGATGTTTCTTATTTTCTCCACGCCAGCCGGAGGCAAGCCCGAAGCGTCGTCCCGCTGAATGAACCGTCGCAGCCCACGGTGAACGACTTTCCTGATCAGCATGATCAATGCTATCGCAGAAGTGCGTTTCCTGTCTAGTTACGCTTTACACACCTTAACCGAGAGTATGGAAACGGCTTGTAAAGCACACCCTTTGTCGGTTGGATCAACATCATGTGAGTATGAGGCTTGATGGATCTGATCGAACTATGTATGGACCAAGCACCCGGCCGAGACCTCTCGATCTTGCCGCCGGATAACAGCGTGGACTAACGAGGCGTTTTGATTTTGCGGGTAGCGCCAAGCTGACGCAAGAGGTACGAGTACCCCACATCTGTGTACCGAACAATTTTGTCCCATGCTGTTTCTCTTCTTAAATGTATGACTGCAGATGTCGCATTCTCAGGAACAAGGACCTCCGGAATACTCGCCCACCAAGCGCCCGTCTCGCTTGACTGCTTATCTGAATGCGTCAATAACAATCGAAACCTGCCCGCATAGATATTCGTAATCTCAAACGACTCGTCTGGCGCAACATCGGCTTTGCGTCCCCAGTACGGGCTGTAGTCCCAGTCGTTGCAGACGTCTATCCTCAGGCCTCGAGGCATCCTAGAACCATCCACGAGTACCTTTCCCTTGACCGAGTATCGCGCAGCTTGTCGGATTGAAAAGTCGATGCCTTGCAGTTCTCGGTTCGCCCCCACCCGTATGGTCCAGGCCTCCTCCATACGTTCTGCATTACCATAGAATCCGGTTAGCCAGGTCTGGTTCCAATTTCCGCGAATCGCCCCTATTCGATACTCTCCCGGTTCGACGCCGAAGGTGCAATATCGGCCGTCATCACTCACCCTCCCCGACACCCAATACGGCCATTTCCAGGTCCCACCCTTTCGCGACCACAAAAACAAATCAAAGGTTTTCGCTGTGTCAATTCCAGGATCGATGCTCGTGATCGCGCCGCAGATTTTACCCGAAAACCGCCGCGACAAATGCTTTTCGTAATCGTCTCTGGTGAAGAGATCTTCAGGGGCAGGAGGTCGGCCCTCTAAATACCTGAGATCGGCGTCTGCGTAGTCCAGAAGGACAGTGCTGCTACAATAGCTAGTCGAGGGCCAAAGCGTGCCGTTGTCATAGGCGTACACAAGATACTTTTCACCGGCTCGGAAAGGAAAGCCCGCAATCAGCCGGTCCCTTGCTTGAGGCCGCTCCAAAGCCCGTACTCACAAAAAAGTGCCTCCGATTCGGGCCTTTGAACACTTCAAGAGCGCTGAATTCCGCCACCAGTTGCCCGTAAATATCGGGGATCGAGTTTGGACTCCATAGATATATCGAGTTCACGACGCCGGAGAAGATCAGGTCGGCATTCTTGACTGCTTCGGTGACATCCTTGCGGACTGGAAAAGTGGGACCCGCGCATTCACAAGCCAGGCCGCGAGATGGAATGGTAAGGAATAAGAGAAAAGTCAACGTGCGCAGTAGATGCTCCAACATTCCCACTCCCTCCTGGGGTTGGAAGTCCCATGAGGAGAATGCCTTAATGCAGAAATCCAGAGTTCTGCCTTGCTCCCGCGCTATTCTAATGCAAAGCTATTCATAAGTCGCCCTCTTCTCCCACTGCTTTATCGCGCCGAAAGCGCCCCGGAGGGGCGCCAGCCAGTAGCCCCGGGCAAGCGAAGCGCAGCCCGGGGTTGGGAATCGAGTGGGTATAGAGCCCTGAAGGGGCGACAGATAACACATGGCGTACAAAGGCCTTTCGCCCCTGCCGGGGCTCGATATTATGCAATATCCTATCCGGGGGCTTGCGCCCCCGGCTACTTGCTTGGGCCCCTCCGGGGCCCGACCTGACGGGCGATTCATCGAGTTTCGCGACAGAAACTAATTACGCTGCGCAGGCGCTATTTGAGGTTTAAGGCAGGCAACCGCAGTTTTACTCGTTCAAATTCGGGCGTATTGACAACATAATGATCCTGCTCACGAAGCGATCGCAATTCCTGCATCGAAGCTGCAATGCGACCCTCTCTCGGGGGCAACAAGAGTGAAAACTCTTGACGGACCTGCTGGTATTTAGCTTCAAATCAGTCATCTCCCGCAAGAAGGTGATGAAGGCATTCGAATCATAATTGGGGCTCCAGAGGTATCGAATTCCTAGTTGATCGGCTTCTATCTCCTGATCGCGCTTGAGAACATTCGTCTCTTTGAGGTGTCCGAAGTCACGAACGGCTAGGTCAATCCAGAGTCCTGCGAGAAACTAGTAAGGACAATCAATCGGATCGACGATCAGGGTCATTGGAGAGCACAACTACTGCGTCGGGTTGGTCGGCCTCTGTCAAGCACCGGCCGTACCCGGCCCCGGGCGGAGTTCCCGGAGCCGCTCTATTAACCGGTTGTGAGCGACATGAGCGACAAGACCGTGGCCAACGAGGCGCTCCACGAGGAGTCGGCAGAGGCGCGCCGACGCGTCCTCGAATTGGAGGGGGTTGCCCGGGATGGGACGGCTCAGACTGGTCAGAGGATGCCGGATAAGTGGGAAGCCTGTCGAGAGAACGAGGCTCGATTCCGCTCCCTGGTGGAAACCACCAGTGATTGGCTCTGGGAGGTCGACGCCCAGTGCATATATACCTATGCAAGTCCGAAACTCACCGACCTGTTGGGATATGCGCCGGAAGAGGTCCTCGGCAAGAAGCCTTTCGACCTGATGCCGGCGGATGAAGCCCGTCGCGTCGAGTCTCTGATGGCGTCGATATTCTCCGCAGCACGGGCTTTTTCCAACCTCGAAAACTTGAACCGCCACAAGAATGGAAGACTCGTATACCTCGAGACCAGCGGCATACCCATACTCGACGAAACTGGAGGTCTGCTGGGCTACCGGGGCATTGACCGGGACATCAGCGATCGAAAGCGGGCCATGGAGGTGCTTCGCGAAAGTGAAGAGAATTACAGGATCCTGTTTGAGACCATGGCCCAGGGAGTTGTATATCAGGACGCGCAAGGCCGCA
>DASQID010000022.1:0-17649 GCA_035631775.1 Acidobacteriota bacterium | reverse complement strand
ACCAGGTCTTCCCCACGAGACGATTCACCTCATCCATCTTTACACGGGCGTGCCCGTCATCCATGTTGCCGACGTACAGATTCACAAGATCCAGCAGCCGTCGCCGCTCCGCCGTACTCAGATCCGCCGCGCACACACCCGCGTAATCCAGAACGACGTTATCCTTGAATGCCTCCGTCAGGTTGTTGCTTCCCGTCTTCGAGAAACTGAGAATCGCCTTCCGGCGTTGTGCGTCCGGAAGCGCCTGCACCAATTTCAGGCCGTCGTTCTGTTCCTGCTGGAGTATCGCGAGGCCCTTATACTTCCCGGATGGCGCACTGACCGGCTCCGAGCCGAGGAAGTGCGGAGTTGAGACCACCTGATCGCCGAGCACAAAGTAGTTCAGGATCGCGTGGTGCCCGTCGAGCTGCCACCCCCACGGTTCGGTCGGGGAGGGTTTACCCATGATCGTGATGTAATACAGCCACTCGCCGAGAAAGTCGTGGTCGTCGGCCAGCTCCGCGAGGGTCTCGTTCAGGCGCATGATGTTGCGCGTTAGCTCATAGCCTCTTGCGCTCTGAGACGCGCGCAGCAGCCCGAACGCCGCCTGACGCTGTGACTCCGTCATTTCTGCGAAACTGATCCCCTGGCGCGCGTAGAAATGCTGATTCATCCACTTGCGCCATTCGGAATCGTCGACCGGGAACATGGTCCTAGCGAGCTGGACGCTGGTAAGGGATGCGATGAACTTCTCCGCGGCATCGCGCACGGGCGCGGTCGAGACGCCGGTCGGAGCGATTTCGAACAGACCGGGAGTGACCTGTCCGTCCGTGGTGATTCCCCGGAACGGCTCGGCAAGGCCCTTTCGTTCGAACTCCTCCGATATCCGTCGAAAGCGCTCAGCCATGTCGGCCGCGGTCCGGCGCTGCCCGGCAACGCCTCGGGCGAGAACAGCTGCCGAGACCATAGAAGAAAGAAACGCCCGGCGCGTAGTAGACGCAGCCACACCGTGAGTGTCCCCAAAGTGCTGCAGTCTGTATCGCATTATTTTCCTCCCCATCCACCCCAATTTGGAAAACTGTAGCAGACGGCGAAGCAAACTCCTATGAGGCAAACGTAAGTCCGGACGGCCCGAGCGGACCCGGGATAGTAGGTCGCTTCCAGAAGGGTATATGGGAGATGGGCTGACCGTTTCAGGAGGGGAAATCTTCCGAGGGTGGAAGGTTTCCCCAACCGGACTCTTCGTTCCCCAGCCCGCGCATCGAGCGATCTCGGCGCCTCTGCGGTAAGCGTCTAGTGATTCCCGATCCCTCTCGCAGTGTAGTTCGTGAATCCGAAATCAGAATTCGGAGCCGTTTTCCGACGCCCGTTGAAACCAAGGAATATGCCGATTCCGGGATCTCCCGACTTGTACGTGTCATCCCGGATCTGAGCCTTCACGACATCGTTTACGTAGACCGTAATGAGATTGCCGACGACGGATGCTTTGAGCGTATCCCCGTTCTTCAGGCCGTAGTCGATGCCACGCTTGTCGGCGAGGTAGGTGAACTTTCCGAGTGGTCCTTCCCAGCGGACGATCTGCAAATACGACGAAGTGCCCGTCAAGCATCTGGCGAAGCACTCGTAACCCGTCGTCGAGTGTTTTTCGCTTTTCCACCGCAGGAGAATCTCCACCTCCTGGTTACATGACGAATCCGGCTTGGCGATATACACCTCTCCCCAGGCCTCCTGATCAGGTGGAAAACCCGAGAGGTGGGCATAGGAATCGTCATAGTGGTGACGGCCCTTGTTCGTCCCCGATTGAGTGCCGAAGGCAATACCCCCTTTCATCCGGATCTTCGTCCAATCGAGACCGTTGTTGATCCAGCGCCCATTTTCAGAGAGCGGGTATTCCTCGCCGTCGAAAGTCGTGGTGTAGGTCTGCGCCTGTCCCCCGATGGCGAATACAGCCGAAGCAACCAGGAACACTAACGGCAAGATCCTGTTGAAAGACGGAATCCGTCTGGACTGCAAAGTTGAGTTCATACTGATATCTTCCTCGGCGGCAGCATCGATGGCCAGACAAATTTCGGGGGGAAGATACGAACTTGTACTGACACGGAAGAATCAAGCTGCAGCGCCTTGCGCCGATAGACCTCACTGGTCATCGGGAGGTTAGGAATCCAGGAATTCTATAGTACGATGGGATGGGATTCACCCTTCATGGAGCGCCAATTTTGCGCGTATTCAGTGTCACCAATTCGATATCGGATTTGGATGTCTCAGGTGAGCGACTATGTCCTGGCTCATATTCTCAATAGTCTATTCGATTGTGGCGGGCCTGTTGGCTGAGGCCTCGATTCCTCAGACAACCCAGAAACAGGCGATTACCGTGGTTGTCCTCGACTCCTCGAAACGTCCAGTGCGTGAACTCGCTGTGGAGCGAATCCGCATCAGTGGCATCGCCGCCGTAGCAGTCCATGCGGAGCCGCTGTCCGGACCGCGCCACATAGTACTGCTGCTCGATTTGAGCCAGAGTTCACGGAATTCTGGAATCCGCTGGAAGAACATGGTGGACACTTGCAAGCGGTTCCTCAAAGAAGTTCAACCGGACGACTGGATCGCCCTGCACGCTTTTGGGGAGAATCATCGTGTCCTTGCTTCCTTCACCCACGAGTCGTCGCAGATAGAACAGAAACTGGACGCTCTGCGCGCAGAAACAGAGCAAGACCTGAAATCTAGTTACGGCCTCGGCACGAACGTAGCAACCGCGCTTCAAAACACCCTGGCGAGCGAGAGACCTGAGTTGTGCTTCGGAGATGTTGTCGTGGTTGTTTCTGATGGCGAGTATTCGAATCTGGACGGAAGAAAACTTCAGAAGATTCACCAGGACTTGATAGACGCAGGCATAAGAGTCTACCTGCTCCGCACCGCAGAGACGATTCAACATCTACGTCTCACACCAGGCATGCCGCTTTCTGTGGAGCGGGAGATTGAATTAGGCGCACTCAAACGGCAGTTGCGAGCGCAGCAGGAGTTAGTTGTCCCTGTTGGTGGAGCGGTTCTCAGTCCCGGAGAGCCAATCCGTGGGTTCCCCGATTTTGTGGATCATCCGTTCAAGACCGAACGGATCTCTGGAGCGTCGAAGGCACTGGCCCTTCTCATCCGGAGTGCACACAAGCTCGAGCTCGATATCGAAGAGCCGGTGAGAAAGCCCCGCAGCATCACCATGGAATTGGCTGGTGACGGGGACGAGAAAAAGGACAGACTGGAACTGCAATATCCGCGCTGGGTCATGCCACCGCGCACTGTCTTGAAGAACTGAGCCGTCCCTTCAAGATGGCCTGTGTTGCTCGTACGCTAAGGATAGGGGGTTTAAGCTGTCTGGATCTAGCAACCTGAGAGGCCAAGGGGAGAATCGGGAGAGGTCTTCGCTGAAGCAAGGAGAGACATGCCAAACCACTCGACCCCCTTTTCCGGCGCTCGGAATTGGCAACACTTCGATCACAGTTAGCCCCCGCAGCGGCGTCCTATACTGTTCCTCAAAGGTTTGGCGGGATCTAGCCTCCCGCACTCCTCGTCAGTGTCGATAACAAAGCAAAAACTAGGGGGAATCTGGGGAAGGATGACCTTGCAGCGATTGTGATCTGAAAACCTTTTCATTGTGCCACCGCAGAAATTCGGGATTTGGGCGATTAATTCTTGACGTCGGCAGGACGATGAGTTCGTTTCCGTGCAGCCGGTAATAATCTCTGCCGTTCTCGTAGTCTTCCTTTATTCGGCCACTGATTTCGACACGCAGTTCGGGAGTGACGGTCAAGTAACCTCGATCAAACAGAATATGTAGATCCGAACGCAAGAGTAGGCCATTGTCGACCCGGTTTGGTCGCTCCCCATACGGCTTGATATCCGAAGCCTGAAGAACAGGCAGGGTCCGCTCCCCTGAGATTGCGCAGCGCTTCTGATAAGCATCAGTCACAAGAACTCGGAACGCTCCCTGTCCAAGGCGTGAGCGGTATAAATATTCATTCCCATAAAGCCGTTCCGGCTCACGAACGGCAGCCGGCGTTTCCCCCGAGATTTCGACAGGTTCAAAACTCGGGATCCAGCGCTGGATCTCTCCCCATAGATGTCTACCCCAGCCCTCCGCGTCGTCATACGTCTTACCTGTTACTATTTCTGGTTTCCACTCGCCTGGCGCGGCAACCCAATGCTCGCGTGGTATGAAAAAAGGTTGATTGAGGATGATGCAACCAATTTCTGGATACACCTCCTCGTATCCTCTTGTGCGCCGAATGAGGCGCTCGAATTTGCTCCAGTCTGCTGCCCCATTCTCCTGTCCGAACACGTCCCAGGCCAAAGATAGAGGTAATCTTTCGTAGCGGACAAAGAAGCCGCCCCCCACAATGTAGTTCGATCCACGGAGCTTGAAAATAAATGGGGCCCCGATTTCGAGCGCTGAGAAGCCTTTACCACTTGGGCGCCAGAAATTAACCTCTTCCGGGGCCAACCCTTGCAGGTACTGAAACCAATCGGAATCCGTAACCGCTACGAGATTCCCTGATAAAGATGGTTCCATCCTACGCCGACAATTCGCGCCGATCAGTGGTGGTTTTAGGAATCCATCTCCGGATCTTTCCGTTGAGCCGAAAGCATCAGAGGCGGGACGGTAACCTGAGATCTCAAGGGAAGAATCGGGAAGCATCTTCGCTGAATCGCGGAGAGGCGGGCAGCAGCGTGCACCACCCCGTTCTGCCGGCCAGTCCGGGTTGATGGGCATTGAATCCTTCATTCTGAACCATCGGAAGGGACACATCTCGGGCACATTCTCTTCCGAAGACCTTTCCCTGGCTGGATTCCAGACGGTCAAAGGATGAGTAGTCCTGTGTTCGGAAGCCACAGAGGGTCGGTCGCGGTTTGTGTTTTCCACGCCCGCCGGATCAGCACCGTGATAAGATGAGGGCCCTTTTAGAATCCGGGGAGCCAGCTAACGTGGCAAACATTTGGACTGCAAGCGGCCTTTACAAAGCAGTGCCTTACAAGGACGAAGCTGAACTCGAATCAGCCATTATTAAACTGCAGCATGAACTGTTTGGCCCCAATCGGATTTATCTCGACGTCAAAAAGAAGATAGGGGCCAAGGGAGGACTCAGGAACATTCCTGATGGCTACCTCATCGATCTTAATGACTCAAAACCTCGCCTTTTCGTGATCGAGAATGAGTTGGCCGCTCATGATCCACTGAGACACATCGCCGTACAGATTTTGCAGTTTTCCCTTTCCTTCGAGGCCGAACCAATAGCGATCAAGAGGATTCTCCTGGAGACTTTGAATCAAGATCTGCCGTCAAAACAGGCGTGTGAGGAGTATGCCAAGAAGAGCAACTTCCGGAACCTCGATCACGTGCTAGAGTTTCTCGTGTTTGAGAGTCCATTCGCTGCTTTGGTTATCATCGACGCCATTCCGGACAATCTAGAAAGTATCCTGGCACGAAAGTTTCAGTTTGGTGTGGAAGTTCTACAGCTTGGTAAGTATCGCGACAAGGATGGGAACCAGTCCTACCACTTCGAGCCGTTCCTTGCCGATCTGCGTGACGCCGAGGAAGAAGAACCTTCCGAAAAGCCATCTCCTATCTCTGGTACCGCCGATATCGACACGGTTGTTGTGCCCGCACGCGAGGATGGCTTCAAAGAGGTGTTTCTGGGAGAAAATCGCTGGTGGGCCGTGCGAATCCATGGTTCCATGCGCCCCCAAATAAGATATGTAGCGGTATACCAGGTGGCACCTGTCTCTGCCATAACTCACATGGCAGCTGTAAAGAACATCGAACCTTGGAAGGACACCGGCAAGTTCGTGATCAACTTCGCGGACCCGGCGACAGAAATCAAGCCTGTTCCCATGCTCAAGTCAGGTCACGTGCGAACCTTTCAGAATCTTAGGTACACAACTCGATCTCGTCTTGAGAATGCCAAGTCGCTGGACGACATTTGGTGATCTGTGGGGAGGGTAGGGTGGAGATGCTCGCGAACAGCCGATGTTGTGCTTGCCTTTACCGTCACTTTTGAATCATTCGAGCTCATTACCCCTTTATGAACTTCCAGATTCAGGATACCGCTTTGCCGCCCGTCAGATGTATCACTCACCAGGGATGAGGATGCAGTCCGGACGGATCGGATCGAGTTCGTCTGCCCGCTGTCGAGCCCAGGCAAGCCATTTTCCGAGCCCGTCTTCTGGCCTGATGGCAACTCCGCCGTCCGATATCCGCTGAGTGACGGCATCACAGAAGGACCGAATAACCTGGCTTTTCTGCCAGTTCATAACCACTCGATCGAGTTCCTTTATTCGCTTCTCCTCTTCAATCCTGAGACGCTCGGCTTCAGCTCGACGCAGGCGTTCTTCCGCCTACTCTCTTTCACGACGTTCTTGTTCGAGCCGCTTGATTTTGAGTGTTTCCGTTGCCGCGACCATGCCGGCAATGAATGAGTTTAGTCGATCTTCAATGCGGATCTTCTCGGTGTCGCGCCATCTTTGACGGGCTCCACTCCATGTCAGGTTTGTAATAGTAAGAAGCAGCTTTCCCGATGGTACATGATCGTATCCCTCGTAGAAGTAGCTGTCTCCCGGTTTCCTCACCCTCTTCTTCATGCTTTGAATCTCTTCAAGGCAAAAGCTCACCTGTTCGCCTTGAATCCTCACGACCGTTACTGCCTTCCGGTCGTCCGGACTAGCGGAGACAGGGAAGCCTCTTGCCTCAAGTGCGCGAACCAACGCATTCATGATCCGGATCGCACGGGGGATACTCTTCTTTCCCACCTTCATGCCGAGGCAGGCCTTCCAGTGTGGCCAAATCATACCCTTATAATTGGGGTGGGCTTCCGCCATCGCTGCCTTCGTTCGCGCGACCAGGGGATGGAGGGGGCCGGTTCTGTTGGGCACTGTTATGGTCTTGGCGGATTTCTCGGCGGCCGCCCTGGCTCGGATCTCGTCACTCTCCGGAATCACATCTGGATTTATCATTTTGTGGAACGTGACAGATTCAAGTTTCCGATCCTCAATGCTGGGCAAAGGAACCGGTGGTTTGGCCTTTCCGAAGCGCTTTGCGGCCCAGTAGCCAGGAGGCGGCTTTGGTATCTTGTGTCTTCGGCAGGCCTTCCCCAAGGCAACATCGGATACGCCGAACTCTCGTGCGAGGATCGTCGCAGGCGTCGCCCAGACTTTTTCGTAAAGCTGCTGACGAGTCAATGTGATTGGAGTTTCTCCTTCTGGGATCATAGCGGACTCCACGTTATATGATCGAATGGGTATCAGGTGTATGATTTCAGTCGTAGATTGTAAGGTGAGAACGCGTGTGTACGCATAGGGCCTCACGCACTTTCGTCTGTCGCTTCTTAATCTTTTGGGGACAACGGAATCGTACCCTTGGAGTGATGCACGGGCTGGCGTCTGTTCTGAAAGTGAAACTGTCGAACATACCGACCAAAGCAAATCTCTAAAACACTCGGAATCCCTCTTTCTCCACTGAGATTAAGGTTTCCTCCTTGCTCTCACACTCCACCTCGGCTCAGGAATCATTTCAAAATCCTCTGGACAGGTCATTATGAAAACTCGCGGATGCCTCTCGTAAACCGACACGATTCGATAGAGTGGCATGCCATTGCTTAACAATTCGTGCGATTGTGTACTTGATACTTTAATCTTCGCCCATGAAATATCTGGTGCCTCTGTACCCTTAATCTCCAGCTGCTCTGTCTCACCGTTATGCTCCACCTTCAGATCGGCCCCACGCTGGGGCGTTCTGAATGAACAGCCTGGGGATCTCCGCTTAAAATAGATCTTTGCAAGTGCTGTTGCCCTTTCTCCGACTCTTGCACTTTGCAGATCTCTTGGATACTGCTCATTCAAAGCGGAGTACTCCTCCTCTGTGAGCGGGATTTCGACTTCAGTCATTCTTTGCGGGCCTTTTTTGAAATGATCGTCAAGTCCTATGGTAAATTCTCGTGATTCAGGTCCGACAGTTCTCCTCGCACCACCAATAGCCAGTCCTCGAAATCAGCCAGGTTGACCTTGTTCTTGGCCAGATTGCAGCCGAGATGTGTAATACGCGTATTGGCTTCGCTATAGGCGGCATCCTGGCTGTCAATGCGATCCGGCGAACACTGCAGCAAGTAGTTCTTCGTTCCAGGCAGCAGCGGCCCTTGGCACAAAAAGCAGTGGCCATTCTGCTCCTGCCACTTTGTGCCAAGCATGATGTGGATGTCCGTATCGCTCATCATTCTGAGAGGGTTCACGGAAGTTCGTTCGGTGCCACTGGCGGCCACACGTCCATGTATTCCTGCTGCCATCCGCCCGATCTCGGCCCGAATCTCCGTGCTCAGATTGAGAAGAGTGCGCGTTTTGCCGAACTTCGCCACCTTTGGTGGTGGCTCAAATGCGACAGGTAGAACTTGGAGCTGAAGGATCGTGTCATACTCTTCAGGTGCAACTTCAACCACATTACCTCGATTAACGATCACACCAAGTTGCCGGTACGTAGCCGGGGTTACATCATGTGCCAAAGGGAAGCCTTCGATTTCCCATATAGCCAAGGCTGGCATCGACCAGAACCAGCGTCCTCTGTACTGCCGCTGGGCTTGCTCCCAGCTCTCTGCCGGAATGCACTCGCGCGTTTCAAGGATTTGGTGTGGTTCAATGCTGACTGCTGAGAGTAAACGCTGACGGTGCTCAGGTTTCTCGGTAGTTGCTGGACTGCCTGTTCCGATGTAGATGATGATGTCGCGTCCTGGCCGGAACTCCTGGCGAAGGTAATCTCCTACCGTGCGCTTCGAAAAGGAAACGGCGGGCCAATCATCGGAAGCAGGTCCCCATTCCGACTTTACCCAAACACGTCCACCTTCAGCAACTACGTCACGAAGCAGCATGAATCAGGATCTCCTGAATCACTCCGACATTCCACCAACGAACATAGTGTGATCTTACCGTAAAACCTTTACCGTACACCGACCCCTACTTTCGAAATCTGTCGTGAATACTTCATCGCTTTGGATAGCATGATCTGGGTCGTAGACCAAAAAGAGAATATGAGCATTCTGGGGATATTTCGTCAGGTCTCCTGCAATACCCTCTGAGGCTTTTGCTGGTGTTGTTCCTGTTCGAATGTACTTACTTTCGATTAGGAGGTCACCACCGGGAAGTAGATGATCGGGCACGACTCTCGCACAAGCGAAGGAAACTGTCGGATGTTCACTTCGCAATTTGGGCTCGTGCGATCTCATCAGAGCACCGATCTTGGCATTTAGATCCGGCTCATCTGCCGGGCGTTGTGTCCTGAACATCTCGGGGATCGCCGCTCCCAGTACACGTCCGATACTTTCTACCAACCTCATTACTTCCGGCTTCAAGTACTCCCGGCAAGCGACGAGGGCCAAGAGGGAACGCTCCGGGAGCGGAGCGAACGGGTCGTCATGTAACTCGCGCATTGCCCGAATGCCAGCTGCTACATCCTCTCCATGGCGTTTCATCAATCGCCAAACACCCGCGACCAGCTCAACGTCGCTGCTAAAACCTGGCATTGCGTCTGCTAACAAGGCAAGTTCAGAAGCATATTCTTCCTCAAAACGCGAGCTACCCCACTTTTCGAAATGAACCGCCTGCCTGAGGTAGTCAACCGCTGTGGTGCGCGAGACAGGATCATCGAGAGCCGACGTTACGAGATCACTTTCGTAGAGCCCAGGATGATCTGCATCACTAGCACCCGCTGCAAAAGCCGCGATTCGGCGGTCAATGCACTGGAAGCACGTACCACAGTGAGTGGTGCTCCCCCTTTGAAAGGCTCGCGTGCATGACACGGCGCTTGAGAGGAGGTCTGGAAGAGGGCTTGAGCGAATCCGGTCAATAATGTCGCGCTTTGTAAGATTGAGAAAAGGTAGACGTATTGCGAATGGCCGATCTTGCATGAGGCTAAATAGTTTTCCCAATAGAAGCATGCTTCGCGGATGAGTCGTTCTACTGGCACGGGCGTTCGCAAGATCTTCTCTGCGGTACAGGTTAATGCTGGTGACACCGTTTTCGTGAACAAATATTTCATTGAGAGTGCAGGCATCAGCCAACGCAAAAGCGATACTGCAATAAAGAAATGCGCGCGTTCTTTGCGTCTCCTCCGGTGCCCTCTTTCCCGTTAGGTGTGCCTCAAACTTATAGTGAGAAACCTGTGCCGGGAACCTGTGGGCTAGCGCATCATAGAGAGCACGCTGTGTCCGCATGGTTCCCGTTTGCGATTCGTGGCTAATAAGGAGGGCGTGTTTGTTGGACAGAAGCAAGTCAAGCGCTCCCGCAAGCGAATCGAGTCCACCCGAGAAAAGTGATATTGCACGTGGAAGACCTGTTTCCTCCAAACGAAAGTCCAGACGATCGAAGAGACTGGTTGGCGGGGTGTCATGGCCGGGCAAAAAGGTAAAGGACACCCTTGCATCGCCACTCATAAACTGGATGGCGTCGGTAAGCGCGTTATGGACATCACTTCTGTTCCAAAAGTCCGGATCGCGAACCCGGATGTGAAATTCAAGCATTCGTGACCAAGTGTGGTACTCGACCGCGTCGAGGCGTCCCCGGGAGGCATGGCGATCTCCGGCAAAGACATACGTCGCGATTTCCAGCAAATCCAGAGTTCGGGCGGGAAGGTGGATGACGTTCTGCACAAACTTAGGCAGGCCGGCGACGATGTTTCGATTGCTCTTATCAGGGCGGTATTCGAGAATCTGCGCCCCACGGCGACGTGAAGGAGCCCCATTGCAGCAGAAGAGAAATTGCTTCTGGTGTGGCTTCACTGGGAGGCCTCACGTCTTAGCTCTTCTCGCAACTTCTCGAATGCAATTCGTAGGAAAGTTGAAAGACTCGCATTGTTCGGTGTTTGGTGACGTGCATGCTTGTTGTACCATCCGGCGGCGAAGGACTGCGCTATCCGCGAGGTTTCGAATGCATGCTGCGAAACCAAGTCGACCGACTTGTGGAGACGTTCAGAGAAACGTTCGCGTGCGTCGATGTTCGTGATGGCAGCCGAGGCTTCGCGTTCAAGGAAGTACCGGAGATATCGCTCTGTGAGACGAGCAAGGAACATGCGTGAGACTTCAGAGAAGCCGGCTCCGGTCGAAGCAGCGGACCACGCTTCTCGGGAGGACCCTGCTGACCCCTGAGCAAAAAGGCTTGGCTGGTGCGACTGCTGATTATGCCAGGCCGCGATAGCCTCGGCAGCGGCCCGTTTGCTAAGCTCTGCATATTCATTCGATTGAGCGTGGGTATCAACCCACTCGTTGAGGGCAACACTCAAACGGAAAGGAGTTGCATCCGAGGGAAGCGAGAGGTTCGGTGAGGCGCGACTACCAATAGTAGCGGGCTGAGATCGGGCAAGGGCAACTATAAAGCCAAAGGCAGCCTGAACTCCTGTGTCTCGGTGTAGCGCTTGGAAACGACTACGGACGAGTTCCAGGGTCTTGGCCGCGAGGGTAGCGAAATCGGTGTCGCTTCCCGATGCTGCGTCATCGAGTGCACTTACGATGTTGCGCCACGAGACTGAACGCGGCAGGCGGCCTATGCGCTCGTGTCCCATGTATCACCCTCCATAATCGGCAGTCTTATGACAAGGAACCGCACACACGAAACGTCGCAAACTATGCTTATTAAAGGATTACTTTAATAGCGATGGTCCCTCAAAATCCAGGGAAATCCCGACAAGCGCAAGGGCACAGTCGCGCGGAATCATATTGAGCCAACTCAGGTTCTAACCTGGCTGGAGTTGGTTGCACTTGGTTATGGTTAGATTCTCGCGGGCACAGCTCGGGACACAACTGGGCCATTTGGAGGGCTTTTCGGGCTGACTTAGTGGGTTGTTGGAAGGCCGCAAGCCCTTGAAGAACGCGGGCTTGGAAGTGGTGCCGGGGGGCGGAATTGAACCGTCGACACACGGATTTTCAGTCCGTTGCTCTACCGACTGAGCTACCCCGGCATCCGAGAACGCCCGGCCATAAACTAAAGAGCCGGAAGTTTATACCACCTCAGATCCGTAAGTGTCTAGACCGAAGTTCCCCCTAAAGTCTATCCCGGATCCAAGCAGCTTCGACGGCAATGGCCGATTGCGGATTGGCTACGAGTCCGTTCAATGCGCTGCACCTTGGCGTTCCTCGCGCCTTGTTGGTGAGCTTGTATAACTCGAGGTCGAGACGCAAAGAACGCCGAGGAACGAACAGAGGCTGCGGTCTAAGCCGCTATGCCGCCGCTTCCGCTAGCGTGAAATTTGCAGTCACCGTGGCGATGACCGACACGGGAATTCCATTCAGGACTGTGGGTGAGTACTTCCACTGCCGGACGGCATCGACGGCCGCTCCCACCAGAAGAGGATGGTCACCTCGAGAACCACGGTCCCCGAAACCCGAGCCCGCTTTGCCAAAATCGGATAAGCCGGATCAATCTTGTGTATCAGCTTGGAAGCCTGCAGAGCTCCCCCAACATGTATCGGCTTCCGAGC
This sequence comes from Acidobacteriota bacterium, assembly GCA_035631775.1. GTDB lineage: Bacteria > Acidobacteriota > UBA6911 > UBA6911 > UBA6911 > DASQID01. Next base: position 5,174 of record DASQID010000022.1, on the reverse strand, counting down.
TCTCGGCTTTGGTAGTGGAGCCGGCGGGGGAGGAAGCGGCCGCGGCGGCGAAAGGCTCCCGGGCAATCCACCCAAGACACCACCAGGCACTCCCCCAGGAATTCCTCCTGAGATTCCGTCCTGCGCCCCGCCGTCAAGACCGGCAGCCAGGATGGCACCCTCAGGCGGGGGTTCGAGAATCGGTGCCGGTATTCCCTTCGGAATCCGCGTGGGCGCCTGATATGTTGCCACCACAGCCCGGTGGGGCGCCGTCAGCGCGCGGCGCGGTGGCGGCGGAGGAGGAAGCGCGGGAGGAGCAACCAGATAAGTGAGTACACTCGTGGCCGGCAGCACGTTGAAATAGATCAAAGGGACGACAATCAGACTTGAGACCACGGCTGCGTGCAGGGCAGTAGATACCAGCAGCGCTACTAAGCGCTTAGCAACCGGTTGTCGTTCAGGTTCTATGGATTCAAACATAGGGCACGCTCCTGTTCGGCTATCTGTGGCTTCTCGTGAATGCGCCTGCGGAATGCGCAGGAGATCGACCTAAACACGCGGCTAAGGGTCTGTGACGAAATAACCAGCGGGCCAGCAGCAACGTGCACCGGTCATTTCGCCACAGACCCTAAGGCTCTGAAGCGATTGCGGGGGCTCCGACACAAACCCGAACAGCTGGGCCGAATCACTCGCCACTGGTTCGGGCTCCTACTATTTATGATGACTTTGGACGCTCGCAGTTTCCGGCCACCCCAACAAAGGTCATTGCGTGTACAAAACTCCCGGTTCCGTATAGGATAACCGCGGAGATGACGGTCCCTACTTGACAAGGGTCTCTATGATTCCACGAAGCCTGATCCAGTCGTTCAGAGACAGGGTTGAAAGGGAACTGACGCACGACATCCTGCCCTTCTGGACAAAATATTCGATCGACAACGAACGGGGCGGTTTCTGGGGAACCATCGAAAACGATCTCGTGATTCATAAGGAGTCAGAAAAGGGAATCATTCTGAATGCCAGGATCCTCTGGGCCTTCTCGCGCCTTTTCAGGGCCTGTCACGATCCGACTCAACTGGAACTGGCGCAGCGAGCCCTCGATTACCTGACCCGCCACTTCATTGATTCCGAGTATGGAGAAGCGTACTGGACCCTGGATTGCTCCGGACGCCCGCTGGATTCGAAAAAGAAGATCTATGCTCAGGCTTTTGCGCTCTATGCACTGGTGGAGTACTACGAGGCAACAGGCGATCGCGTCGCGCTCGGCAAGGCGTCAGACATCTTCAATCTGATCGAGCTGAAGAGCCGCGATGCCGGATCCGACGGTTACTTCGAAACCTACGAGCGTGACTGGTCGCCCGCAAGAGATCAGCGTCTGAGCGAAGTGGACATGGACGAGAAGAAGTCCATGAATACTCACCTGCATGTCCTCGAGGCGTATTCGAGCCTCGCGCGCACAAACACCGAAGCGCTGTCGACCCTGCGGCTGCGGGAGTTGATCGAGATTTTTCTGAAGCACATCATCGACCCGGAGTCACACCACTTCAGGCTCTTCTTCACCGAGTCCTGGACTTGCCGGTCAAACCGCATCTCATTTGGCCACGACATCGAAGGCAGCTGGCTCCTGTGTGAGGCAGCCGATGCGCTGAAGGATCCCACCCTGCAGAAGAAAGTCCAGGGCACGGCGGTCCGGATGGCCCACGCCGTCTACCGCGAGGCCAGGGACTCGGACGGAGCGATACTCTACGAGGCCGATCCGACCGGCATCACTGATTACAGCAAACAGTGGTGGCCTCAGGCGGAGGCAGTTGTCGGCTTCCTGAATGCGTACGAGATTTCAGGGGAAGAGCGATTTTTTCACGCAGCGCACGAGGCATGGGAGTTCATTGAGAGGAGGCTCATCGACAAAGTTCATGGTGAATGGTTCTGGCAGGTCTCGCGGGAAGGGAAGCCCGATCCGGGCAGGTATAAGGTCGGCCAGTGGAAAGGGCCGTATCACAACAGTAGAGCCTGTCTTGAGACAATGCTCAGGCTCGATAAGGTCCTAAGCCGCGTCCATGTCTCTGTACCTGTCTCGGCGTGAAAGAAAACTCCTGTGGCGCCGGTCATCAGACCGGCGCGCGTCCCGGGGGTCTGATGACCGCCGGCACAGGAATTCCCGGGGGGGTTGATGACCACCGAAAATGAAAACGAAAAGAGGGAACAATGACCCAAGCGGAATTTGAAGCCAAGTTGAAACGCCTCCTTCAGCTCCACGATGCGTTCCTCGCCCGTCCAAACACAATCGTCGAAGATGGCAACGGTCTGTTCAATCGTTACCGATACCCGGTGCTCACCGCGGAACATACCCCCGTCTTTTGGCGATACGACCTGGACTACGCAAGAAATCCCCATCTGATGGAGAGAATGGGCATCAACGCGACCTTCAACTCAGGAGCCATCGAACTGAACGGCAAAATACTCCTGATCGTTCGTGTCGAAGGAGCGGATCGCATGTCCTTCTTTGCGGTGGCGGAAAGCGCCTCCGGCATCGACTGCTTCCGCTTCTGGGATTACCCCATTTTGATGCCGGAAACTCAAGACCCCGATACCAATGTGTACGACATGCGCGCGGTGAAGCATGAAGACGGATGGATCTACGGCCTTTTCTGCACCGAGCGCAAGGATCCCAAAGCTCCCTCATGGGATACCTCGTCCGCCGTGGCGCAGGGAGGTATCGCTCGGACGAAGGACCTCAAAACCTGGGAAAGGCTGCCGGATCTGAAAACACGCTCGCCTCAGCAGCGCAACATAGTGCTTCATCCCGAGTTCATGCGGGGCAAGTATGCGTTCTATACCCGCCCGCAGGATGAATTCATCCAGGCGGGCGCCGGCGGCGGGATAGGTTGGGGACTGACCGCCAGCATGGAGAACGCGGTGATTGACGATGAAGTCATCATCGACAACCGGGCCTACCACACCATCAAGGAAGTAAAAAACGGCCTGGGACCTGCCCCGATCAAGACCGCCAAGGGCTGGCTGCACCTCGCGCACGGAGTCCGCAACACGGCCGCAGGCCTTCGCTACGTGCTCTATCTTTTCCTGTGCGACCTCGAGCACCCCGAAAGGGTGACACACGAGCCTGCAGGATATTTCCTTGCTCCGCAGGGTGAGGAACGCGTGGGTGACGTTTCGAATGTGGTCTTCAGCAACGGCTGGGTCGCAAAAGAAAACGGCGATGCGTTCATTTACTATGGATCCTCCGACACACGTATGCATGTTGCATCGACGAATGTCGAGAAACTCCTGGATTACGTGATCAACACGCCTCCAGACCCGCTTCGCTCACCTGCCTGTGTCCAGCAAAGGTATCAGCTCATCGAACGGAACCTGTCTGTCATGAAAAGACTGGATTTCTGATATATCTTCGCTTTTCCGCTCCGGCAGAACCACCGCTAAGACGCAATGGCGCGAAGAACCAGAGGCCATACAATTTATGACAGGTTCATCCATAGCGATTATGAGCGCCTGCTCATGAGGGTCAGGCCGGTATGTTTCTTCATGGCTCGAAGCCTCGTTTTCAAAGTGGATTAGCCGAGACCACACCCTGAGTATCCACTGGCACGGGAGTTGCCTGTGATAGGGCAGGACAGGGATGCAGTTTGCCCTGTTCACAAGAATCCGCTATCTTCAGTGGTGAATTTCCGTCACACAGACGGCGGTGAATGTCGGGTCAGTCGCCGTTGTCATCAAAGAAAGTCCGAGGACAGAGGCTCAGATGCTAAGACTTTGCGCAGTCCTGTTCGTTGTCATGGCTCTGCTCCAATCTCAGGCGGAAGCGCGCATCGAGGACGACGCGAAACCCGCGGCCGCGGACAAGGACAAAAAGGATGAGAAACAAAACTCCTCGGCGCAACCCGCACCGGCTACAAGCAGCTCGGGATGGAAGTTCGGAGGTTCACTTCGCGTACGGCCGGAGTGGTGGAACTGGTTCAATCCGGGTGCCGTGACCGTGGGAAGGCAGAACGACTACGCCTTCTTTGGTGGCTATGCGCGCTTGACCGTCGAGCACTCGCTGGGACGGGCAGATGTCTTCGCTGAGGTCTCCGTTCCCTTCGTCGCGGGGCTGCCCACGGATGCGATCGCACCCGCTCCGCAGGGTCAGCTCGGGTTGGGACCAGCTTATCGGGCCGCGAACGGCAACCGGAACATCTATGCTTTTGTGCGACAGGCAAACGTCACCTTCAGGACGATTGGAGAAAACTCCTCACTGCGGCTGGGACGGTTCGAGTTTGTCGAAGGTCAGGAGTCACTCACTCAGGATGCCACACTCGATTGGATCAAGCGCGAGCGGATTGCACACCGCTTGATCGGCAACTTTGCCTTCAGTGATGTGCAACGGACTGCGGACGGGGCCCAGTATTCCTATAATGACCACGGTACCAACGTCACCTTTGTTGCGGGAAAACCAACCGTAGGAGTCTTCGAACTCAATGGCAACAAAGAAGTGCGAGACGTGGAATATGTCTATGTCGGCGTTACCCACACCGGAGCAGCCAAAGATTTCGACGCGCGACTCTTCTATATATATTATCGTGACGACCGCGGCCTGATCCCAACAGACAACCGTCCGCTCAGTCTGCGGAGTCATGACACAACGTCCCTGAACATCTCCACCGTGGGTGGCCACTATACCCGCAAACTGGGAGGCGCGGATCTGCTGCTCTGGGGCGCGTGGCAGACGGGCGACTGGGGTGTGCTCAGCCAAAGAGCCTGGGCTTACGTCGCCGAAGTCGGATATCAGCCACCACACTTCTTCTGGAAGCCCTGGCTGCGGGGAGGCACCGACCGCACGTCAGGAGACCGCAACCCGACGGACGGCAAGCACCAGACATTCTTTCAGATCCTGCCCACTCCACGCATCTACGCCCGTTTTCCGTTCTACAACATGATGAACCTCGAGGACAATTTTGCCGAAATCATGCTGCGCCCAGGTAAACGCGTGGCGATTCGCTCCGACTATCGCTGGTTGCGCCTCTCGCAAGCGAACGACTTGTGGTATTCCGGCGGCGGCGCGTTTCAGGGTGATACGTTCGGTTTCAGCGGCAGGCCGAGCTCCGGCAGCCGTGATCTGGGAAACCTGGCCGATTTCAGCATTGATTTCAAGGCGACGTCGAAAACAGTCCTGACTTTCTATTATGGCTATGCCAGCGGCGGCA
>DASQID010000021.1:0-15087 GCA_035631775.1 Acidobacteriota bacterium | reverse complement strand
ACAACCTGATGTACAGGCGATCGTTTTTTCGAATGTTATTTATAAACTTGATCAGCTGGGAAAGGTCCCTTGGTATCAGTTCCTCGCCCTGTTCCCGGGCGTCCCTAGACATCAAGGTTGTGCCGTCCGCAACCAGCAGTGAAAGCGGGCCCGGTGTTACATCCGAAGGTATCTTAACCGGGTACGTATCCTGGATGATTTCTCCATTAGATCTCTTGTAGAGGAGCTGCAACTCCACGGCGTCCCCGGCGCTGAGCTCGGTGCGGTCGAATCGGATGGAATCCAGGAGCGCTTGACGATCGTCTTCCTGGGAAGTGATGTCGAGGTCAATGTTCTCCAGGTTGAGGTTCTTATATCCCGATGAGAGCAGAAAGTTCACCGGCACCGCAATCGACATGGAAGCAAAGATTGGGGCATTACTATCGGAGGAGAAACGGTTTTCAATCTCGACGGCCTGCTCATCTTTGATGTGGATCTTTCCCTTGACCTGTAGTGTTTGCACCCCCATGGCGCGTTCGGTCGAAACGATGCTGCTATACACGGTCAAATTGATGAGGAACGGCGTGAGAAAGCTGTCGCGCGCGACCTCGAATCGGAGATCCTTTTTGATGCCCCGGCTAGTGCCCAAGTGAACATGCAAGGGAATCATCCTTGCTTTCTCACCTAGAATCCCGTATATGCCCGAGCCGCGATCCTGCTTGATCGTGCCGATCGGGTCGCCGGTTTCCAGGAGCTTGAACGAGCTTTGCAGACTCGGAAACACCATCAGCGAATTGCCCTTGTGCATCGGCAGCTCGGTGAAGCCGAGGTCGAAGAGGAGATGCCCGAAGGCATACAGCTTGTCTCCATCGACGTACGTGACAGTACCCCCGGCAGACGCATCCAGGTCACCACGAATCAGCGGGATGACGATGTTCGAACCTGGTTCGATCGGCGTGTTATCTGCAGGGCCGGCGTCCTTCGGGGTGCCTGTGCCGCGCCAGCCCGTGCTTGCCACACCCTGCAAGAGGGTTATGCCCAGAGCCTTGAACTGCGGCGCGAATAGCTTCAGTGCCTCCGGGCTGAAACCTCCCACGCTGAGGGGCGTGGCGATCGGGATGAGTGCGTGGCCGCCGAAAGGAGCCAGCGCCGGCTGCAGTTGAGTATCCAATGGCGAAATCACCCGGTCTGATTGCGCCAGATCCCGGGCCGGCGGTAACCGGTAGTCCCAGAGCATGCTCTTCTTCAAAATGACCTTTGGATTGTTGGAATACTCTCCCTGCTCCTTGAAGGCGTCGACCATCTGCGTAATCGGCGTGATTCCGCCCACGGCCTCCTTAGGGAAAGGAAAGGAGAATGCCACAGCACCCAGCAGCTTGCCGTTGATATAGACTGGACTGCCGCTCATTCCTTCAAAGACACCGGTCTCGCTCAAGGGCCCGCCGGAAAACCGCGCAAGCACGGCGCTTCCTCCTGGAGTAATGCTTTTCATGACCCCGATGATTTCCACCTGAAATTCCTCGGGCTTGGTCCCCTGGTAGCACGTCCTGCCGATTCCTTTCATTCCCGGCTTCAAATCCTCCACACGAAAAAAGTCCGTGGCTGCCCGGGCAGCGCAGGAAATTATAAGTAAGGCGACAGCTGTCGCTGTCAAATATCGTCGTTGAATCATGAATCAGCCTTTCCGAGGGATTCTCAGGAAGAAATCAAGCATTAACAACAGCCCTAAGTATAGGGCTTGCTAGACTTAGGGTCAAGAATCAGCACTCTGCAGAAGCGGCGGGCAGTGGCAGCACGCAGCAGGCAGAGCAACTGCGCAAAGATCCGGCAAAAGATTGCCACGTTCTTCCCGAATAATCCGGGATAGACTGTTCCGTGCAACTCGTTGCAGTCTGGTGCTGCGGAGGTTGGGATGCGGGCGGTGATATTTGACATGGACGGCGTTCTTACGGACTCGGAGCCGCTCATTTGCGCCGCTGCGGTGGCCATGTTCAGGGAAAAAGGCCTGCGGGTGCAACCGGAAGATTTCAGACCCTTCGTCGGAAGCGGCGAGAACCGATATATCGGAGGTGTTGCCGAAAAATACGGCTTTCCTCTCGACATCGCCGCAGCCAAGAAGCGCACTTATGAGATCTACCTTGACCTCGTCCCGGAGCATCTACAAGCTTTCCCCGGCGCGCAGGCCCTTGTGCGGGCGTGCCGTCGTGCCGCGCTGAAGGTTGCTGTCGCATCGAGTGCGGATGGCGTCAAGATCAAGGCCAACCTCCTAAAGATCGGGTTGCCGCCCGAAGAATGGGATGCCATTGTGACCGGCGAAGATGTCCAGCGCAGAAAGCCCGATCCGAGCATCTTCCTTTCTGCCGCCCGCAGGCTCTCCGTCCCGCCTGGACAGTGCGTCGTCGTAGAGGATGCTGTCAACGGTGTTCAGGCGGCGAAGGCCGCCGGCATGCGCTGCGTAGCCGTGGCCCAGACCTTCCCCGTCGAACAATTAGGGGAGGCGGATCTGGTGCGAAAAACGCTGGCAGAAATAACCTTGGCTGATCTCACAGGTCGTGAGGAGTTGTCATGAGGCGGTCAAAAAGACGTGCATTTCTCGTTATGGTGCCGGCACTGGCAGTTTCGCTCGCCATTTCCGCGGATGCTCCGAAGCCGCTGCCGCCTGTTCCGACACGGACGCAGCTGGAGTGGCAGCGCGGCGAGGCCACAATCTTCCTCCACTTCGGGATCAACACTTTCACGGACCGGGAATGGGGCCTGGGCAACGAGGATCCCAGGATCTTCAATCCCGCTCATCTCGATGCCCGTCAGTGGGTGAGTGCCGCGAAGGCCGGAGGATTCAAGATCGTGATCCTGACCGCAAAGCACCACGACGGCTTCTGCCTTTGGCCCAGCAAGTATACCGACCATTCGGTTAAGAACAGTCCCTGGCGCGATGGCAAAGGTGATGTCGTGAGAGAACTCGCAGAAGCCTGCAGAGAGGGAGGCCTGAAGCTCGGAATTTACCTTTCACCTTGGGACCGGCACGAGAAAACCTATGGTGACTCTCCGAAGTACAATGAATACTACCGCAACCAATTGACCGAACTGATGACCGGATATGGACCGATTGCCGAAGTGTGGTTCGACGGCGCTTGCGGCGAGGGGCCGAACGGCAAACGCCAGGAATACGACTGGGAGGGCTACCGGGCTGTCGTGCGCAAATATCAGCCGGATGCGGTCATGTTTTCCGACGCCGGCCCCGATATCCGGTGGATCGGCAATGAGAAGGGGTTTGCCGGGGATCCGTGCTGGTCGACGATTGACCCTAAAGTGGTACCCTACCCGGGAGCGGAGGGGAATGCCATCATCGATGCGCTGCAGCATGGGACGCGAGGAGGCACGGTTTGGCGGCCGGGCGAGTGCGATGTGTCCATCCGCCCAGGCTGGTTCTGGCACAAGAAAGAAGACCTGAAGGTCCGTTCCGTTGAGAACCTCATTGATCTTTACTTCAAGTCGGTGGGGAGAAACAGTCTGCTTCTGCTAAACGTCCCTCCGAATGACCAGGGTCTGTTAAGCGAACCCGACGTGAGGCGGCTCTTGGAGTTCCGTCAGTCGCTGCAGCGCATATTTCATACAGACCTTGCTGTGCAAGGGAAGGCCACGGCAAGCAATTCGCGAGGCGAGGACCCTGTCTATGCTCCTGCGCGTGCTCTCGACGGGGATTGGCATACTTACTGGGCGACCGATGATCAGGTAACCTCGGCTTGGATTGAATTGGATCTCGGCAAGCCCGTGCAGTTCAATATCTCAAACCTGCAGGAGGCGATCTGGCTCGGGCAGCGCGTCGAGGCTTACCACCTGGAGTATTGGGATGGGAGCGCATGGAAGCTCATCGTGGCAGGGACGACCATTGGGAACAGGAAGCTGGATAGGTTTGAAAAGGTCACGGCCCGGCGTGTCCGCCTCGTGATCGACAAGTCGCTGGCTTCCCCCGCCATCAGCACGTTCGGACTGTATTAGGTAAACTGAGAAGTCCTTCCTCGCGCCCTCACCTCTTGGCGCCGGCTTTTTATTTCCCTCATGTAGGACGGGTTCCCTCCCAAGAGTGTGATAGGATCGGCACTCCCAAATTTGAGTTGAACAGCGTGCACTGCTGTGGTCAAGAGGGAGTGAGCGATGGTGAGCGTATTGCGCGGACAGTGGCGGTGGATTCTGATCGGTTGGATGTTCGCAATCAGTGCAATTTCCTATCTGGATCGCGTCAACATCTCGATTGCGGGCCGCTCGATCCAGCAGGAATTCCACCTGGACAACATCCAATTGGGATGGATCTTCAGTGCCTTCGTGCTGGGCTACGCATTGTTCCAAGCTCCTGGGGGGCGCCTGGCGGATCGGTTCGGTCCCCGGAAGGTCCTGACGTTTGGAACTCTGTGGTGGGGTGTCTTCACCGCCCTGACCGCGATGGTGCCCGCGGGATGGCCAAGCGGCCTCGTGGTCATGCTTGCCGTGCGCTTCAGCCTCGGGCTTGGCGAGGCAGTGGTTTTCCCCGCTTCAAACCGGCTCGTAGCAGCCTGGATCCCCTCTCAGGAACGAGGGCTCGCCAACGGTCTGATCTTCGCCGGCGTGGGCGTTGGAGCCGGGATCTCCCCACCCTTGATCACATACATACTCACGCATTACGGTTGGAGGTGGTCCTTCTGGGTGAGCGCGCTGATCGGGCTGGTCGCTGGGGCCGTCTGGCTCTGGCTGGCTCGTGACAGGCCGGAGGAACACCCATGGATAGATCCGAAGGAAGTAGCCCACATTCGAGCCGGGCTGCCCGAGGCAGTCGCTGGGGTTGACTCACAAAAAGCACTACCGTGGGGCACCATCCTCCGGAGCAAGGATGTGCTGGCCGTCAGTTTGAGTTATTTCTGTTATGGCTACGTCGCCTACATCTTCTTCACCTGGTTCTTTATCTACCTCAGCACGGTCCGTGGGCTTGACCTGAAGTCAAGTTCCTATTACGGGATGCTTCCTTTCCTGGCCATGGCGATTTGCTCGCCGCTAGGAGGGTGGATTAGTGACTACCTGACAAAGCGATTCGGAAAGCGCGTGGGGCGCTGCGGTATCGCATCTGTGAGCATCGTATTTTCGGCGGCCTTCCTGGCGTTGGGGACCCAGGCACACGATGCTCGGCTGGCGAGCATTGTATTGGCGGGGGGCGCGGGAGCGTTGTATCTCTCACAGAGTTCCTTTTGGTCCGTCACGGCCGACCTGGCCGGGAGATCGGCGGGATCAGTCTCCGGAGTAATGAACATGGCCAATCAAATCGCGGGAGCGACGACGGCTTCGCTCACACCTTTGCTTGCGCGGGAGTTCGGATGGACAGTGCCGTTTCTTGTTGCTGCGGTTCTCTGCCTTATCGGATCCTGTGCCTGGCTGTTTGTGGATCCCGGCCGTGCACTTCGCCGTGACACTTAGGGCTGGCGCAAGAATAACTTCACATTTTGCTGCTGGCCTGCGGGCCGCAGCCTGAAAGGGCGCGGCGGTGGGCGGGCATCTGCTTCGTTGCCGCTCCTCGACGATATACACCGATATCGCCTGCGTCGCGGCGCCTCGCATCTGCCCGCCCCAGGAGCGCCGCAGGCGCGACGGTGCTCGCGCCAAAATGCGAATCTATTCTTGCGCCAGCCCTTAATCCCTCTCAAAGACTTGCCACTTCGACACGGATGCAACACGTGCCTTGGCGCCTTCGCGTCTTGGCCGTGGCTTTTTAAAAACCACCGCCAAGACGCGAAGAGCGTTAAGAATCTCAGAGGTCACGACCAGTCAGGCAGATCCATTACGGGGCAGTCCACGTGAACGCTTTGGGCGCGTCCGGAAACGCCAACCGATCGAACCGAGTATCCACCTTTTTGCCGAAGAATTGTAGGTCGGCGAAATCCAACAGCGCTCTCCAGTCTTGCTCGTTCTGGCTATGTTCCCCTTCGCGAAAATGAATACCAATCCTGGAGCCTGCCCCCAGAAATTCATAAACTTGCCGTGCTGCGACATAAGTCACCTGAGTGCCAATGGGATTAGCCCAAAGGTCTCCCAGTCCCTCGGTGCTCAACTGAGCACGCGGTGCGACGAGCGCTTTGAGGGAGTGCTGATCAAAGGGAAGCTGGTCCACGTGACCGACAAACTCCCTCAGACGGGGCTGGAACCAATAGGGAAAACGGTTGGTGATGGCTGCCATGTCTTCGCATTTTTCCCCCAGAACTCGATAACTCCCCGCGCCTCCGAAGCCTGAACCATTCGGCGCAGTGAGAGCGATCCTCTCGTCCAGCGCACCGGCGAGCAAGGCGGCCTTGCCGCCGCGTGAATGTCCGGTGATTGCAATGCGGCGGGGGTCCACGAAGCTTTGAGTCATCAGATAATCCACCGTACGGTGAAATCCCCAGGCCCAGGCACCGAGCACTGTCCAGTCGACTTCTTGATATGACGGGAAAACTCCTCTGGTGCGATCGGCACTATCCGGAGCCAGTTCAGTGCGGTCGAACTCTGCAACGACGTATCCGCGCTTCACTGCCGCGGCAACCATGGCAGGGGCCACTCTTCCCCAACACAGGTCGCCCTTGACCACGACGGGGAAGGGGCCAGTTCCCGCAGGTATGGTGAGTATCAAATGAAACCGGAGATTGTCGGCAGGGCCCATGGTCAGCAACAATTGCCTTTCCGTGGCGTTCAGCTGCTCGATTTCTTTCGACGAGATCTCCGTCGCGGCCAGATTTGCCGGTGCGGGGGCGAGGTGCCCGTATTCGTAGTAGAGCACCATTGCTTGGATTTCTTCCCGGCGTTTTGCCCAGTCAGCCTTGTCCCGAACCCTTTTCCCGTTGTTCATGAGAAAAGGATCCGGGAGTTCCTTGACGGTCGGAAGCTTGTCAAGACCCGGCATGCCGCTACCGCTCTCGCCGGTTTGCGAATGGATCCATGGTCGTGCGCTGATCGAATAAAGAACGAGTAGGGGCAAAATGACAAGCCAACGAGGTGCAAAGTTTTTCATGATGGGTCTCCCGTCCACGAGTACTGCAGTCTATATCGAAATAACAAGCAAATGCCACCTGGTCGCTGCGGAAAGACATGGTGCAGAATATCCGCAACCAAATAAGTTTGGCGTTCCTTCGCGTCTTCGCGCCTGGGCTGTGGGCTATCTAAAGAGCCACCGCTAAGACGCCAAGGCGCCAAGACGGGTGTTGCATCTATGTCGACGTGGGAAGGATTTGAAGGTCTGTATTATCTCTACTCCGGATGCCCCGAACAATGAACCGCGCAGTGCTCAGTGCTGAAGTGTCTGCCAGATTCCACCGAGAAGACTCAGGAGGTCTGCGTCATGGTTCGTCTGTGTGCTCGCGGGCGTCGGATCACGTCCCAATCGAGCGATTCTCATCAGGTTTCGCTGCTCCTCTTTGATGCTTTGACGTTCCTCCTCCAGCTTGATCCTCTCCCGCTCGCGGGACTTACTGAGCCCTCCAGCAAGGATGAATTCTACGATTTGCTTGAGTTCGTTGCGGTCAAACCAGGTGCCATGGGTCTTGCACCAGTCCACAATGACCCCTGAGCAGCCGGCGAACTGCTGGCGGTTCATGAGTTTCTTGCACTCGGGGCAAGGAATATACATCCGCTCGCACCTGGGAGTCCTCGCAGTCCCAGGACGGGTCAACTCGGGTTCGAACCCCATAACAGCCTGCTGTTGCTCCCGGTTTGTACAGATCTCGCGAAGAGTGTCGTTCTCCACCCAAAGCCCGCCGCAGGACGGGCATTCGCTCACTGTTTTCTTGCTTACCTTGACACGCAGGAAATCCAAATTGCAGCGAGGACACTTTGCGGCGACACCCTCCACGGGTCTTCCATCCGACGCCTCGTTGCCACACCACGGACAGTGTTTCATTCCGATAAATATCGCCCCGAAGCAGGAGGAGCAGATCAGCGTAGCGAGGGAGGAATGGCAATAGGCGCACCGGACGCTCTCCGGGGTTGCCGCAGCGCCGCAATTGGGGCAGTTGTAAACACCGCGCCTAATCTGCGTGTCCGTCATATGCTTAGAGATCGGAAGAAACGAAGGGTAGCTTTAGTCAGCATTTCTCATCAGGTGGACTATTCACTATGAAAGAGATCCCGTTTCCGGAGCAAATTTGCCGCAAATCTTAGGAATCACCTGAAGGATCGTGGAAGAGTTTACCTGGATACGCCAATCATGATGAGGGCAGCGATAATGATGAGTACTGCGGCAACTGCTCCTGTGATCTTCCAGGGGCTGTAGGGGCGCTCGCCTTGAACCTCGCCGGTGCGAGCATTGATGAGGATCCGGAAGATTTTATCGCGAAATCGATAGGCGCTCAGCCATACAGGCAGCAGGATGTGCTTGAAGGTTATTTTGTCGTACCTCGTATCGACGGAGTGAATCCTCTGCTCGTCTCCACCAATGTCCGTGCGAATGCTGGCCTGAATGGTGGCTGCCATCATTGTCTTCGCAGCCTCGAAGCCCTCCGGCAACGACACCTGATAGCTCTCGGCGCGGAAGCCGCTGAGATACTCGTCCGCATAGGCCACGAGATTGGGCAGATCCCATGGTTCGAGTCGATCCGCATACTTCTTTGGCAGCGATTTGCTGGCAAGGATCAGTATGTCGTCGAAGTTGTCGTCCACGGTTCCGCTCGCCGGAGTCCAGCGCGTATGCCTGACCTCTCGTGTTCGAGTCACAGAGCGGCCGTCCTCCACGGTGGTGTATTGTTCCGTCGTATAGTAGTAGTCACCGCGCTCGCCGCGGTAGGAACTCACCGTGTCGCTGTCATACGTCCAGTAGGGGACATACACACCGACAAGCTTGCCTTCGGATTGGGCGTATTTCTTCAGGTCCCCGGGAGCAAACCACAGCCCCTTGATCCAACTTCGAAAATCTGCGAATGCCTCCTTGTAAGTAGCCTTGAACGGGAGGATTCCCTCCGGCTTGATGAGGCGCGAGACCTTTCCGGAGAACACCAGGTTTGCCCCGCAGAACGGGCAGATCCCGGAAGTGGCGTTCGGAGGCATCGTGGTTTCGGCGCCGCATGTGGCGCATTGGATCCTTTCCGCCTCATGCGTGTCCTTCTCATCCCCGGCCTTCGCGAGATAACTTCGATAGTCGAGCTCTGCGACCAGCGCTTCCGACTTCGGGATCGGGTTTTCAAATCCGCAGTATGGGCACTTGAGCACCGAGGTGCCGGGCGCGAAATCTAGTTTCGCGCCGCACTGCCTGCATGGATATTGCGTTAGGTTTGACTGCTGTTCCGGGATCTTCAACTTTTCCATCAAAGCGGGTTTCCAGAATGGGTTGACCGCCAGGCCTCAGAGCTGCACAAGAAGCCGGTCGCTCAGGCGTTTGGTGGAAGGGGCGGCGGGACGTTTGCGAAGATTCCAGCAAGTGCGGGAACCTGGCTGGCCGGAGTCCACTGTGCCATTCCCTGAGTCCATACCAGAGTCTGCTGTGTCAGACGTCCCGTCGCAGCCTGGGAAGCCAGGGCCTGAACATCAAATGGACCGGTTCGCTGACCCGCGACGGCGACGAAATAGGTTGGCGCTTCAGGGATGGGGGGTGGGACGGCGGTGGAACTTGCTCCTCCCGGCTGCTGTCCTGACAGCGCCTGGCCGATCGGCGCCGCCATGGCCATTCCCATGCCTATTCCGGCCCCGGCAGCCGCGAGGCCACCGGGATTCTTAGCCGCATCCGGTATGGAATTGGCCACATTGAACTGTGTATAGGCTGCGAGATTTCCCACGACACCCATGCTCGTGCGCTTGTCGAGTGCCTCTTCGACCGCAGGTGGGAGCGAGATATTCTCCACGAGAAGCTTGGTCAACTCCAGGCCATAGGTTTCGAATTCGGGTGCGATCCGTTTGGTCAGGAAGTCGCCCAACTCCCCATAGTTGGCGGCCATATCGAGCACTGGGATCTTGCTCTGCCCTGCGATTTCCGCAAATCTAGAGACGATCAGATTGCGAAGCTGGTTTACGATCTCTTCGACCGTGAATCGGCCATCGGTACCAACGATCTGACGGATGACAGTCGCAGGATCCTTTACCCGCACAACGTAGGTGCCGAAGGCGCGCAGGCGAACGGGCCCGAATTCAGCGTCGCGCATCATGATCGGGTTCATCGTTCCCCACTTGAGATCCGTGAACTGGCGCATCGAGCAGAAGTAAACTTCGGCCAGGAAGGGACTGTTGAAGCCGTATTTCCATCCCTGCAGAGTGGATAGAACCGGGAGGTTCTTGGTTTCCAAGGAATACATGCCCGGCTGGAACACGTCCGCGATTCTGCCCTCGTTCACGAACACGGCCGCCTGTCCCTCACGGACAGTCATCTGTGCGCCGTATTTGATCTGATTGTTATAGCGCTCGAATCGATAAACCAGCGTATCGTTGGTATCATCGATCCACTGCACGATGTCGATAAGTTCGCCGCGTACTTTGTCCCACAGGCTCATTATCCCTGCTCCTTGTAAGTTACCGCCTATTCATGCCGCAAGAGGACTCCAGAATAGGCACTCCCGGTTCATCAGGCAACATGAATCTGCTGGCGTGAAATACAAAATCCCAGCGATCTTATTCGCAAAATGTTCCAGCCCTTCTGGTGCCGATTGCTTGGAAGCACTCTTTGCGTTCCAAGATCCTCCAAGGCCATTGACCTTGATCGATCTCGAGAAATAGGTTTCTGTTACGAAACCCCTTTGCTGCGCAGAAAGCGTCCCGAAGGGGCGCCAGCTAATAGCCCCGGGCAAGCGAAGCGCAGCCCGGGGCTGGGATCGTCAAGAATGACCGGAGCCCTGGAAGCTGGAAGGGCGACAGATAACACACAGCATTCAAAGGTCTTTCGCCCCTTCCGGGGCTCGACGTAATGCAATATCCTATCCGGGGGCTTGCGCCCCCGGCTAGTTGCTCTGGCCCCGGGGCCTGACCGGATGGACGATTCGTTGAGTATCGCGACAGAAACTAACTGGTGTTTTCCAGTCTAATACGCTTTGCCGAAATAGGCCTTTTCCTGTGCGGACCGGCCGCAGCATATGCACATGCCGCTGCCCTTTTCCTGGTCAAGCGGAACGCAGCGCGTCGTGGCCTTCGTTTCTTCCTTGATTTTCTGCTCGCAGTCAGCGTTACCGCACCAATAGCTGTATGCGAATCCCGTCTCGACCGCGGCCTGGAACTCGGCATAGTTCCGGGGATCCTGTGTACGGGCGCGACGAAATTCCAGGGCACGGGTATAGAGGGCTTCGTGAATATCCGCCAGTGCCTTGCCCAAGGCGTTTGAGATTTCAGCCAGAGGAACGGAGTATTTTCCCTCCTTTCCTCTCTGATCGCGGCGCGCGAACACAAAGCTGCCCTTGGCAACATCTTTGGGGCCTATCTCGATGCGCAGCGGAACGCCTCGCATCTCCCAGTCGTTGAACTTGAAGCCGGGACTGATTCCGTCACGGTCGTCAGTCTTGACACGAAATCCTGCGTCAATCAGAAGAGAGTGGATCTTGGCCGCCGCCTCGAGCACCTGGGACTTTTCCTGATCGTTTTTGTAGATCGGTACCAGAACCGCTTGCGTCGGTGCAAGACGAGGAGGAAGAATCAAGCCCTGATCGTCGCCGTGTACCATAATGATGGCCCCGATGAAGCGTGTGGATAAGCCCCATGAAGTAGTCCAGCAGTACTGCAGGTTGCCTTCTCTGTCGAGGTAGCGAATGTTGAAGGCCTTTGCGAAGTTCTGTCCCAGATTGTGCGAGGTGCCGGCCTGGAGGGCTTTGCCGTCGCCCATCATGGCTTCGATCGAATAAGTCTGATCAGCACCTGCAAACCGCTCGGAGGCTGACTTGCGTCCAGGGATGACGGGAACCGCGGCTTCTTTTTCCGCGAAGTCAACGTAGATGTTGAGCATCTGCAGGGTTTCTGCCTCGGCCTCCTCGATGGTAGCGTGCGCCGTGTGTCCCTCCTGCCAGAAGAATTCCAGCGTGCGGAGAAAAAGCTTGGTTCTGAGTTCCCACCTGACGACGCTGTTCCACTGGTTGATCAGTACCGGCAAGTCGCGGTAGGACCGAATCCACTTCGCATACGCGTGGCCGATGATGGTTTCGGACGTAGGACGCACCACCAGGGGCTCTTCCAGTTCCTCCCCGCCACCGTGAGTAACAACAGCCAGCTCGGGCGAAAATCCGGCAACGTGTGATTGTTCCTTTTCTATGAAACTGCGAGGTATGAGAAGCGGGAATGCGGCATTGAGGTGGCCGGTTTCCTTGAATCTCCTGTCCAACGCCTGCTGTATGTTCTCCCACAGCGCCCAGCCGTAAGGGCGCACGATCATGCAGCCACGCACGGGCGCGTAGTCGGCCAACTCGGCACGCAATACCAGCTGGTTGTACCACTCGGCAAAGTCCTCGGAACGCGTTGGAAGCTTGAGATTAGACATGTCTCCCTCTGTCCATGCTCCTTTATTGAAGTTAGTTTCCCATCGCAGCCGACTCGATGCGGCCGTCAAGAGCTAACAACAATAGCAGATTTTCGAGGGAAATTCGGCGACAGACAGAATCTGCCACAAATTACACGAATTCCACGGAGCGGCAGAGCCGCAACCAGATTGGGTGCCGCGTTCCTTCGCGTCTTCGCGCCTTTGCGGTGGCTCTCTAAAAAGCCACCGCAAAGACACTAAGGCGCAAAGACAGGCTGCCGTATCCTTGCTGAAATGGCAAGGATTTGAACGTTAGTAGTACGAAAATCAGGTTCATGGACTGATTCGTGTTGCCCGTGGTAGTTTTTTGGCCGCCGCCGGGATCGAATCGGATAGAATCCTGACGTATTGCCGGAAGCCTCATAGTTGGTCCCACTTCAAGTTGGAGCAAGTGAATGTCCCAGAATCGTCGTGAATTCTTAAAGACATCCGCAGCGTTGCTGGCGGCGGGCGGGAATCCGAGAACTGGCGCCGGGTCAGGCCGGACGGATCGCAAACCCGGAGAAAAGGAATTCCTGCGCTTTCAAAGGAAACGCCGCAAAGAACTCTGGAGCCTGCTGGGAGATCTTCCCTGGGATCACAAGCCCGAACCTGCCAGGCTGGTTAAGACGGAGAGGCGTGAGGGTTATACGGTAGAGCGGCTCCTTCTGGATCTGAACGGAACGGAACCGGTTCCCGCACTTCTGCTCATTCCCGAAAAGCGGCAGCCCAGAGCGCCGGGCCTGCTGTACATCCATTGGCACGGAGGGATGTACGATCTCGGCAAGGAGCAGCTCCTCTCGGGCGTCTCCGCCCAGCCGGCATACGCACCCGTCTGCGCCGCGAAGGGACTGGTCACCCTCGCCATCGACAGCTGGTGTTTCGGCCAAAGGAAGCACACCCCAAATGGCCGCAGCGGGGAGGAAGATGCGTTCAAGCTGATGCTTTGGCGCGGCCAGGTCCTGTGGGGCATGATGATGTTCGACGAACTGCGGGCTCTCGACTATCTCGCTGGCAGGCCGGAGGTGGATTCAGCACGCCTGGGTGTCTTGGGCATGTCCATGGGGGCAACGAAAGCCTGGTGGCTGGCCGCGCTGGACACGCGTGTGCGGCTCTGCGTGGACGTCTGCTGTCTCACGGATTTCGATGAGCTGATTCGCACACACAACCTGAAAGGACACGGCATCTACTACTACGTACCGTCTCTGCTCAAACATTTTCAGACAGCCGGGATCAATGAGCTGATTGTGCCGCGTGCACACCTCAGCGTGAACGGACGCAGGGACGATCTGACACCGCCTGAGGGTGTCGAGCGGGTCCGAGACCACCTGTTGCCCCTCTACCGAAAGTACGGAAGGGAAACGGACTGCAGGATCGAACTCTATGATTGCGCACACCAGGAATTGCCCGAGATGCGGAACCTCATCCTTGATTGGCTGGACAAAATATTGGTAAACTCCGCGCCGACCTAGATCGTATCAATGCTGAAGTTCGATCCCTTGGACGTGAGTCTGAGAACAACATTTCCTGACGCGGCAGTGTCTTGGCTGCATCCGGAGCCCGCGTGAGTGCCGGGCGCGAACGAGCTACCCGATGGCGGAGTTATCAGGAGGGATGAGGTATATGAGGAGATTCATGGGTGTGCTGTTATTTGTGCTGCTTGCCGGTATAACGGCCCCAGCGCAGGAAACCGGACAGAAACCGGAAACCAAACCGGGTGAAACGAAAGCGGCAGAGCCGCTTCCCACTGCCGACCAGATCGTCGACAAATACGTCGAAGCCCTGGGCGGTAGAGCCGCGATCGAAAAGGTGACCAGCCGGGTGGCCAAAGGCACCTTCGATATCCCGGCCTTCGGCGCCAGCGGAACGTTTGAGGCGTATGCCAAGGCTCCTGACAAGAACATAACCATCATCGATGTTCCTGGTTTTGGCGTAATCAAGCAGGCATTCGATGGCACGGTTGCTTGGGAGGACAATCCTCAGTCAGGATTGAACGAGAAGAGTGGCACCGCACTGGCCAGAGCCAAGTTGGACGGGAATTTCTTCCGCGATCTCAAGCTGAAAGAGCTTTATCCCAAGATGGCGGTAAAGGGAAAAGAGAAGGTCGGTGACAAGGATGCCTACGTGATAGAAGCAACGCCGACCGGCATGACCGCCGAAACGTGGTACTTCGACACTGGAACCGGATTGCTCGTACGTGCTGATGCCGAACGCGAAGGGCCCAATGGGGTAACCATGGTGCAGCTGTACTTCGATGATTATAAGGAGGTGGATGGTATCAAGATTCCATCTGCGATCCGCCAGACGACCCCTGATTTCAGCCTGTCCCTCAAGTTCAACGAGATCAAGCAAAACGTCGACATAGAGGATGGAAAATTCTCAAAGCCCAAACCCGAACCCACGCCGGAAGCCAAGCCCGAACCCAAACCCGCGCCCAAGCCGTAAGCAGGCGTCAATGATGGACTGCGAGTCCCGTAGGGACGGCTGAGTCAGCGTCGAGGTAACGTTTCAGTCGTCTCTACGGGACTCTTTTCTCCTGGACCGACCAATCCCGGCACTGAATTTGAAGTGCCGGGCTATTCTCGACGCGTTCCTGCGGGACGCGATGGTCCGGGCTTTCCGCCCGGACGCAAACCTGATTACCAAAATGTGGAAGATAT